>JADKJR010000008.1 GCA_016720925.1 Betaproteobacteria bacterium
ACGGCCGTGCCCCAATCGAACAGTGGCAGCTCGAGCGAAATTTCGTACCCACGGCGTAGCGGCGCCTCGTTTGACGTTTCGCGCGTTACACCGAATTCGAGCACGTTGATGAAACGCGTGGCTTTGCTCAATCCCAGGTTTGACGCGAGAGATTCGGCGGAAAGCTTCGCCCCCATGACATCGAGCCGCGACTGCATCGCGCGCTGCTCGATATCCGGTCGATCCTCTGCCGCCTTTGGCAGATCCGGCAATCGCTCCGGCAATGTGTACACGGTTTGTGCTCCCAAATAGTCCCAGCAAGCGCGTCAGCGCTTCGCGTGAGTGCAGGCGGGCCTGCTCGGCGCGCGCCAGATTGTGCGCGGCATCAGCGTAGAAGCCCTGCTCGCGCGCCTGCTGTAACCGGCTCCAGTTGCCCACGGATGCCATGCGCCGGGCGAGTTCAGCACTGGCAGCGGCCACCTCGCGCACTTTTCGCGCATAGCGCACTGTTTCCTCGTTGGCTAGCGTGAGTTCGGCGAAGTCGGCCTGCAGACCGCGATTATTGAGGAGCGCAACCTGCACGGCGTCATCGGCGGACAGCGGCTTCGCCAGCAATTCGCTCACACGCGCAGCAAGTGAGTCGCGTTCGCTTTCGGCCCGGACCCACTTCACGTCGGCGCCGGTTCTCTCCTTCGTGACACGTTCAACCGTTGCAAATCCGCCGTCGCGGGAAAGACTGGCACAGCCGGTCAGCGCCAACAAGAGTAGTCCGGTACCCGCGAGTCGCGCCGGGTATGCAGCATGGAATGAATTCATTTCAACCTCAGTGCTTGTGTGACTGTGGCGCCATGGAGGCTGGCGGCAGGACTGGCGACCCGGCGGGCGCAGCGGGGTTATTTCTGCCAGCCTGCGTTTTGGCCGACTCGGCAGCTTCCCTGGCATAGGTCCGCCAGCCACCAATCGCACGGACAGTATCATTGGCGTCCTTCCATGGTTTTGACTGGTCTTCACCTAGCGGGCGATAGTCCGCGAATGGTGATTGATACCGAACGAGAGGCACGGGCAGCGTCGCGTCGGTCGGATCATCGCTGAGCGCAAAAGCGCTGACGGCGCTCAGGCACAGACTGGCGAAAATCGCCCAAAGGGGTCGTTTCGCTGGTTTCCTCGATTGGTGATGTGCACAATGCAAACAAAATGCGGAAACCGCGCGGATACAACGGCTGCGTCCGGTGTCCAGTCTGGACGCACTATTCCCGCGGCTCAGGAAACGAGCGCTCGCGACGACGGTGAGGTGCGGGTGCCACGCCTGCTCCAGTGAAAGCGCTACGCTGGACACGGTCGGTGGCCTATCGGCGGCCCGCCCCCGCTGGCAGAGCGCGAGTTCGGCAACTCGACCGGCCATCCGCGATGTCGACACAAGAAATGCGATGATCACGGAAGGCATTCGGTGTCCGCCAAGCACGCGGGAAAAGCCGTCGAGGTCAGCCAGCGGATGGTGTTCTTGTAAACCTCAACGCTGGAAGTGAATTGAGCGAATGGCCCGGTCGTCGCCAGCGGGACGTTGGGTACCAAGGCGATGCGTATTGGTTTCATGGCGGGCTTCCTTCATCGACGCGTAGTGAGCATTCTGCAAACAGTTTCCCTTACTCAAGCTGACGCCGGGATTACATTTCGGTAATCTTTGACGAGCATCGATTCTGCGAGCGCACAATCGGCGCACTAGAGTGGAATAAAAATGAAAGAAAAGCGCGATGAAGATTCTCGTTGTCGAAGACGAACCGAAAACCGGTGACTACCTCAAGAAGGGGCTGGTGGAGGCTGGTTTCGTCGTCGATCTGGCCCGCGATGGCGTGGACGGCCTGCATCTGGGTGAGACCGGTGATTACGACTTGGCGATTCTCGATGTAATGCTGCCGAAATTGGATGGCTGGCAGGTACTCGCCGGCATACGCCGCACCAAGCGCGAATTACCGGTACTGTTTCTGACCGCACGCAATCAAGTTGACGACCGGGTAAAGGGCCTCGAACTTGCGCCGATGATTACTTGGTGAAACCCTTCGCCTTTGCGGAATTGCTTGCCCGGGTGCGGACACTGCTGCGCCGCACCGGTCGTAGCAGGGAAGCAGAACATATTCGCGTGGCGGATCTTGAACTTGATCTGTTGCGCCGCAGGGTAACGCGCGGTGGACAGCGCATCGACCTCACCGCCAAGGAATTTGCATTGCTGGAGCTGTTGCTTCGACGCCGTGGCGAAGTGCTGCCGCGCTCGCTGATCGCGTCCCAGATCTGGGATATGAATTTTGATAGCGATACCAACGTTATTGAAGTGGCGGTGCGCCGCCTGCGCGCAAAAATGGATGACGGCTTCGAGCCGAAGCTGATTCGCACGGTGCGCGGCATGGGCTATGTGCTTGAGGACGACGCCGGAATGAGGCGCAGACGCAAATCAATCACGGCCCGTCTGACGCTGCTGTTCGCAGCCATCTCGACGATGGTGCTGCTGGCGTTGGGGTTGTTGATTGGCAATGCGGTCGAGCAACACTTTGTCGAACAGGACATGGAACAGATGACCGGCAAGCTGGATCTGGCAGGCCACCTGTTGGAGAAAGTGCAGACGCCCGCGGATCTCAATGCGCTTGTGGCACAACTCAACGATTCATTGGTCGGTCATCACGGCCTCGCCATGCTCTTACGGGGGCCTGGCGAACAGACGCTGTTCGTCACTGCCGGCACCAGCTTTCCGCCAACCCTTCTGGTGCGCGACACCATCAAGAGTCCGCCCCAGCCGCAAGTCTGGCAACTGGACGGTCAGCCAAGTGCACAACCACGGCGCGGCATTGCCGCCTTGCTGCCGACAGGAATCGCTGGCTGGCAACCAGTACTTGTCGCGGTGGCAATCGACATCACGCACCATGAACACTTCATGGCTTCGTTCAAACGCACACTTTGGTTGTTCGTGGCTATCGCTGCCGTCTTGGCCGGGTTCCTCGGCTGGATTGCGGTGAGGCGTGGGCTGATGCCCCTGAAGGCCATTCGCGAGGGCGCGGCGGGTGTCACGGCAAGCCGGCTCAACTACCGCCTGGCGGTCAATTCGGTTCCCGTCGAACTGGAAGAACTCGCGGAAGCATTGAATGACATGCTCGCCCGCCTTGAGGATTCATTTCAAAGGCTGAAGGATTTTTCCTCGGATCTGGCTCACGAACTTCGCACGCCAATCAGCAACCTGATGACCGAAACTCAGGTGGCGCTGACCCCGCGCGCGTAGCCCCGATGAGTACGCGAGGTGCTTGCGTCCAATACCGAAGAATACGAACGCTTGGCGCGCATGATTGGTGACATGCTTTTCCTTGCAGAAGCCGATAACGGCCTGATTGTACCCAGCCGCGAACCGGTCGATCTGGCGGAGGAGGTACGCCAACTGTTCGATTTCTTCGATGCGCTGGGTGAGGAAAAAGCGTTGCACCTCTCGGTAACAGGTACCGGACAGGTATCCGGTGACAAGCTGATGTTGCGCCGGGCGTTAGCGAACCTCTTATCTAACGCCATCGCCACACTCCTGTGGACGGCAGCATTCGTGTCTGTATTGAGATGACCCGAGACGGCACTACGCTGGTGATCGAAAATACTGGCGACCCGATCCCACAAGAACATCTATCACGGATATTTGATCGCTTTTATCGTGCCGACCCGTCGCGGCACCGCAGCGGCGAAGGCGCTGGATTGGGATTGGCCATTACCCGCTCCATCATTCGTGCCCACGGCGGCGAAGTCAACGTCCGCTCGGGAGTCGATAGCGTTTGCTTCGAGATGCGGATGATATGACCAACCCCGCTGACAGCAAAGGCCACTTGCGACTTCAGCGCAAAAACAACTGCTTGATTTACGCAGCGCTGGGTAACCCGGGTTACGCCGCAACAGCCTTGAGGCAATACCTCGGCGTTCCTGTCACGGTGGCCAAAGACATCACTGTACGCACAGTATAAAAGTGCCGCAAACACCGCCAGGACGAAGGGAAGCACGACGCCGCCTGTCAGCATCGCGATACCGTCCGCGACCAGGAAAATCAGGGTGATTTTCACGAACAAGAAAAAGTGAACGGGCTGGATGATCCACGGCAGCGTGATCTTCATGGCGCTCGCAAAGCCATGGTTCCCGAATAACACCAGCGGAATGAGGAACCAGGCGTCAATAAACGCCAGCGACAACAGGAACGTCAGGAACTCGCCGTGGTACATGATGACGTGTCGCATGAGCGCCGTCATCGTGCCCCATTTAATCTCGGAACGATTGAAGATGACGATGCTAATCGCCCACAAGAGCAAGGGAAGCCAAAGCAGCACAAACCGCGATGCCACCAGCGGCTTTCGGCCACGCTTGATATCCAGATGTGAGTGATCGACCAGGTACGCGACAATGACGAGCCCCACCATCGTCGCCGTAAATACAAAACTCGGCAGAAAAGGATACGGCTTCACCACATACCAAAGCAGCGCACCGGCCAGCATGACGAGCATCCACAACCACGCATGGCGGGTGGCAAGACTGATCGCCTCACGAAGCCATTTTTTGTAGTCGCCCGGGTCAATCCCTTTCGGATCGGCCGTCATTTATCTATTTCGGTTTCTTACGCGCTTTTTGAAAGGCTTTGTCGCGCGCAAAGAAATCGGCAAGGATTTCATTGACCAGCGCATCATCCGTGATGTCCTGACCGTAGGCGGTCTTGTAGATCGCCCGGTAGGCGTCAATGTTATCGGCGTTACTCTGTTTCAATTTGAAGCTGCGTTTGATTTCCGCCGGCGGTGGCGCCAGCGGCTTCAGTTTCAATGCCATTGCGTTCATGACGTAAATCTCCTTTTGTGATGATCGATCAATCAATGGCAAGACTATCCAGCTCGAACGAAAACACGTCGAGCAAACCCTTATATTCACTCGGCTTAACCGTCGGCCGCTCGCGGTCAACAATATGCATTCGCTTTTCCTTCACGTATTCATACCGCGGCCATTCCGGACGCCGAAAAAGCCGCTCGTAATAATCGCGCTGCCACGGCTCGCGAAACAGATAGCGCACGCGTTGATACTCTTTCGCCTGCCACGCCCGCCCGTGGTCCAGAAACGCAATAAAAATATCGCGCTCAGACTTGGCATGCAATTCCACTTCGAGTGCGTGGCTGATCCCGTCTACATCGTATATGGCATCGGGCGTCTTAAGCCGGTTGCGTTCGATAAGCCGCTCCGGTGTCACTTGTTCTAGCGAAATACCGCTACGCAGAATCGCGGATTGCACGGCGAGATCGTGGCGAATATTCGACATATTAATGCTGTTGGCACGCCGCTTGTAATGGAGCATGGCGACATGGCGCTCGCGCGCCAAAACGTAGCCATAATCGCCCAACATAATGATCGGTTTATGGTAGGTCGGATACATCATTTCTTTGATGTAAAACGACTCGCGCAAAGACTTGAAATAGCCGTCTTTTTCGCGCTCCAATCCCATCACCTGCAGCAGGATTGCGCGGCTCGAAAAATGGAAGGTGGCGAGCCATTCCAGTATCGAATCAATCTTCTCTTGCTTGCGCTTCCGTGAGACCGCCGCGCCAGGAAAACGTAACCCTATTTGCTCCATATCAGACAGCCCCCTTCGGTTACAGAATCGTAACAGAAACCATGCCAGCGCACAAAGCGCCGGCATGCTTTTTTGCAAGAAGATTTAGCGACAGCGCAAAGCTTCGCGCCGTCGCGTCCTAGCGACAAAGCGGCGAGCGATTTTGCCCTAGCAAAATCGAAGGATTTGAGGCCCCCCAGGGCCGATAAAACTGGCTCGGTTTTGCGCGCCCTCCCCGCGCAAAACTTGACGGCAGCGCCGCGCCCCAGCGCGGCCAGGCGTCAACCGGGACGAGAGCCCGGCGCGCCCACGCGCCGGGCAGTCCGAGGCCGCCCCCCAGGGCGGACTGGGACGGTCTCGACCCGTCGTCGAGCGCTAAGTGGAGCGAAGCGTAACGTCGCGCTTGACCCCGTCTTTGCGGGGCGGGCGTCCAGCCCGATTCGCGCGCAGCGCGAACAAGTCCCAGGCTGCCGAAAGGCAGACTGCGGCGCAGCCCGCTAAAGGCGGGGTCAAGCGCGTAGCGCGCAGACGACGGTGGGTGAATCGCGTCCGGCCGGGAAAGCGTCCAGCTTTCCCGGCCAGCGAGAGGGCAAAGCCCTCCAAGGCAGCGTACCGTCCAGGGGAGCAACGCGGGGTGAATCGAGGCGTAGCGGGGCGTCCAGACCCGCTCTCGCCGCGAGAGGGAGGCACCTTTCATTGCCGAAAAGCCCTAGCGATCGGCAATGCCCTACCCACCGCAATAGAGGCGATTTTAGCGCGCTAAAAGCGGCGGCGCTTGCGGTGGGTACAAGGGGATGTCCAACATACCGCTCTAATGCCCGCAAGGGCTGGTTTTGGTGACGAAAAGTGCCGGATTTTCGATTGCAGGGGCCGAAGTTTCAAAGGCATAATGGCGCCTCAAATTTGGCAGCTATCGAGGCTTAATGAATCCGACTCTACAGGCATTTGTCGATGGCCATCTCAACACATTGTTGGGCTTGGCAAACCCACTATTATTCAATGTCTTTGCCCTTGTTTTGGCAACGATAATTATCGTCGATCCCCTCCCCCTGACGCCGCGCGATGAGGACACGTCAACCGTCGATTTGCTTCTAATCTGGACACGACGGGCGGGCCTCATCGTTTTGGTTTCGTTAGCCTTCGTTTTGCCGTTTTACCTGTTCTTTTTATACGGTTTAGCGCACGCCGAACTGCCGGATGCCGATGCGAATGCACGGGGTGTTCTGAAGGAGATTCTGGCGAAGGATTGGTGGCGAATCGTGGCTGGCGGGGTCGTCGGGTTGGCCATAAAGGCAATCTTTGACCGCTATGTGGCCCCTCCCCTGTCGGCGTGGATGCGGGATATCCGGATAAAGACGATCCAGGATAAGCAGTCAGACGTTCGAGAGGTGATCGGCGAACTTCAGCCGAAGCACTTCTTGCCGGCCACCTATTACAAGCCGGAATGGGTTTTTTTCGGGCTTGGCAAGAACGGGACTCCGCTATACGTGGACCTGAAGACATTCCGCGAAACCAATACGCAAATAGTCGGGCCAACGCGCTACGGCAAGGGTGTCTTGTTGGGCGCATTGGCGGAACAAAGTATCCAGCTCGGACACTCATTTATTTATGTCGATCCCAAGGATGACAAGTGGCTTCCGTGGATTCTTTACCAAACCGCGGCGCCAGCGCAAAAGCGCTTCGTGGTGATCGATCTCAACAGCGATAAAACCGGCTGGCACCCGTTCGTGGGTGGCGAGCTGCGGGACCGACGCGAGCGGATCGTCAGCGCTTGTGGGTTGTATAGCGCCGGCACGGATGCCGACTATTACAAGCGCATGGAGCGTGGCATCCTGGATCGGATTCTGCCGACTTCACCCGGCACCATTCGATCGTTGCTCGATGCCCTGGAAGCGCTCGATGGCGACGATGTACCCCTCAAGAAAAAAGCGGCGGCATTGTACGAGGGCTTGAAAGAACTGGCGATGATTCCGGCCCTGAATCCCAAGGGGGTTGGGATGACGACCGAGAGCATCATCCGGAACGGTTGGACCTGCTATTTCCGCGGGTCGCTGCGGGACCGAACGAAACTGATGGCGACGCGGCTTTTCGTGACCGAAGTGCTGCAGCAAGCGAAGAATCTGAAGGCTGAGCGGGGTGCGAATCATCTTACCTTTGCCATCGATGAACTCAAGTTCCTGGTGAGCAAAGAAGTATCGGACGCCCTGGCGACGTCGCTCTCCGATAACGTAAACATTATCGTGCTCCACCAGTCCATGCAGGACCTTCGCGGGATCGAGGATAAGCTGCTCGACAAGAACGCGATCGAAAAGAGTATCGATGTCAATTGCCAAATCAAGGTCGTGTATAAATGCGACCCGGAAACGGCGGAATGGGCTGAGCTGAAAAGTGGCACAAAGCTGGTCAAGATCGCCAGGATGGAGCGCACCGCGATTAACCGTTTTGGTGGTGAAGTCTTCGAGCACGAGCGCAGCATGGGTGACGTGGAAGAGGGGTTGATTTCGCAGAACGTGCTGCTCACATTGCCGCCCATGATCGGGGTCTTTTTTACGCCGACCGAGCTGGCACAGGTCGTGTTTACGTCGCCCGTTAAGACAGATATCGGGGATGACTTATTTAAGGAACACCCGGTTTATTCCGAATGGAAAATCGCCAATGCCAGGAAGGGAGACGGCGGCCCTAAGCCGGCCGGGACCGTGAAACCGGAACGGCCGGAAGCGGCGCTGAATGAGCCGCTGAAGCATCCTTTGACGGCAGACATGAAGCCACGCGAACGCCTCAACAGAGCGCCCATTCAACCTTCCAAGCCGGAGGGAAAACCTGTGCAAACCGCAGATAGCGCCCTACCCTCTTTGGGCCCGCCAGGAGCCGCGGCGCCGGAGATCAATCCTGCCGCACGATCATCCAGCACGGTCGCGGCCGAAACGGTGGAACCGAAGCGATCGAAACACTTCGTTGGCGTGCTGGTACTGGCCCGCGAGATGAGCATGCTGCAAATGGGCACGGTGGCGCTCGATGGCACCAAGATTCACGCCAACGCCAGCCGCCACAGCGCCCTGTCGTATGGGCACGCCGGCAAGAGTGAAGCGCAACTCAAGGCCGAGGTGGTCGAACTGATGGTGCTGGCCGAAGCCGTCGATCAAGCCGATGTGCCCGACGGCATGTCGATCCCGGACGAACTGGCGCGACGCGAACAGCGCCTCCAGAAGAACGCCGAGGCCAAGGCCAAGATTGAGGCGCGGGCAAAGGAGCGCTTCGAGCGCGAGCAAGTCGAGTTCGAGGCGAAGAAGGTGATACATGAGCAGAAGCGACAGGCCGGGAAATCCCGCGGCAAGCCGCCCACGCCACCGAACGCCGGGCCGAGGCCAACGGATCAGGTCAATCTGACCTACGAAGAATCGCGCGTCATGCCCGAATCCGGCGGCGGTTTTGAGCAGGCCCATAACGCACAGGTGGCCGTGGCCGTCGGCAGCGTGTTGGTGGTAGGCGGCGACGTCACGCAGGTCACTACCGACAAACAGCAGGTCAGATCGATGCTGGACAAACTCAACGCGTGTGCGGATCAACTGGGCAAAGCCGGGACACTGCTGGCCGACGCCGACTACTTCAGCGACGCGAACGTGAACGCCTGTGTGCAGGCGTACATTGCGCCGCTGATTTCAATGGGACGCGAAAGCCATCACCCACACTAGCGCGAACGCTTCGCCGCCGCACCACCACAGCCGACTAATCCCAACCCGCTTGAAGCGATGGCCCATAGGCTGGCGACGCCTGAGGGCAAGAAGGGCTATGCGCTACGCAAGCACACCCCGGAGCGGGTGTTCGGCATCATCAAATCGGTAATGGGCTTCCGCCAATTTTCGTTACGCGGACTGAACAACGTCAAAGGCGAGTGGAGCCTGGTCACGTTGGCGTGGAATCTGAAGCGGATGTTTGCACTGAGCCTCGCTTAAAGGGAGATGCGAGCGCATTGCTGGGTACAACATGACCAACCTGACCGAAAAATGACCGGACTGGCTGCAAAACAGCCGAGTTTGTAAACGACAACATGATTCTTTTACGAGACCTTAGGCGAAACGTCAAACTTGGCAGGCTAAGTCCGACGGGCTGCTAGAGGTTGTCAGATTCGCTCATTGATACTGCAAATAAATACGTTCGAAATTTCACGTCATTCCGATCCGCGATAGAAACGCCACCAATTGTCCTGCCGACCGTTCGGCTGCCCCGTGGCCGCCGACAATTAGCCTGACACGCCGGCCAAGATAGTTGACGCCGGCCAGCCCCGTCAACGCGTTGCGGCGTGCGCGAGGATGAAATACGCGATCGACGCCGTATCCGACAACTCCAGCAGCGTTACGTCCGGTGTTGGTAATGGTGCGTTGCTGGCGATCGCCACGATGCCCGGCCAGTCGGGCCATAGCATCGGTTTACCGACTGCCGGCCGCCACACTTCCAGCTTCGGGTAGTGACCATTCTTGAATCCCTCGACCAATACCAAGTCGCAATGCTGCATACGGTCGAGCAGATCGTCCAGCGGGGGTTCCGCGTCGCCGCGCAACTCGTGCATCAGCGCCCAGCGATCGTTGCCCAGCAGCAACACTTCCTTGCAGCCGGATTCGCGTAGCCGAAATGAATCCTTTCCCGGCCGGTCGATGTCGATATTCTTGTGGCTGTGCTTGATCAGCGAGACTACCAGTTTGCGCGAGGAAAGTTCCGGCACCAATCGCTCCAGCAGCGTAGTCTTGCCCATGCCGGAGTGACCGGCGATTCCGAAAACTTTCATGGTTCTTGGTGATCTCCTGAGTCAATACTTGTCGGGCGGTCTATTCGACAGGCTGGGGACAGGCGACGCGCGGCGTGCGATCGCCAACTAAACATTGATGATGGGAACGCTGGGGTTTCCCACCCTGCGAGCCAAACCTTGACGAGCGTGCAGATCTACGCGTTTGTCACGCTTCGCTCATCGAGCCGAATTATCGGCTTGCTTTATCCCGAGCGCACCCACAAAACCCGTGACGAACAGTACCAGAGGCGCCCATTTCAGGTGTTACGGTAGCTGAGCTCTTCGACGAACTTAGGAACACGGACGGCCGTTTGCCCGACTGTGTTCGGCATAGTCAGGACGAAGCCCTTTGAGCACCGCGGCAGCCGCACGGAAGAATGGTTCGGCCGTCGCCCGATCAAGTGCGTCCGCGAACTCGGGCACCCACTTGGAATAGTGATCAAGGATGAAACTGTCGCGGAGATCAAGAAAGTGCCCGCGCGCTTCCTGTGCTCCATCATCCGCTTGCCGTGTAAGCCAATACAGAAATTCAGCTCGATGCCCAAGTGATCGTCTGGAACCTGATTCAAGTTCTGCACGGCCATGCCAGCACCCAGATAGAACGCGCGCACGGCCAGCGTCTCCTCGGTCATGAGGTTGCGAGTTGGTGAGAGATAGAAGGACCCGTAAGGTACGACGGGCGTTTCGCCCGGACCGACCAGTAGGCGGGTGAACTCTACTAGCAGGCTCTCGCTCCAGGACTCGCGGCGTTCCAGATTTGCATCGACTACCTCCTGCATCTTCCCCAAATCGTTATCGAGGTGCTTCGGCAAGCCCAGACTTGTCCGATCCACGGCGGATATGGCCTGAATCAAATCCGGTGAAGGCCCACTAAAGAACAAGCGCCGCAACAGGTCATAAAGCACCAACTGTCCGCGCAGCCCGATTGCGCGGGCGTCCGCAGGCGTCGGCGCGGCGGCCACCGCCTGCCTTTGTACGTTCCTCTGCACCTGAATCATATTCTTGCAATCTTCACGATCATGTCCGCATAGGCTGGGAAACCCATGATCGGACTCAAGGCGTCCGGATCCATCAATTCATTGTGCAATGGCGTGTATTTGCGTGATTCATAGCCCGGCCCCATACACGGACTGAACCGGCCTCCCGCGCCGAACCCCATTTGATTACACCGGGCCGCATGCCCCGAGGCGAAAATCTTGCCACGAGTATGTTTCCCCAAGGGGTTCGTGACCTCGACCAAGTCTCCGGTCTTGAGTTTGAGATTTTTGGCCTCCTCGTCATTCATCCATACGGTGCCGACCGAGTAGGAGTTAGCGGGGAATTTGTGCTTGATGATCTTTATCGCGTTAGTCCCCACTGCCTGCGCCTCCGGAATCTGTGACTCGAACGCATCGTTCAAGGGCTGCCACGTACCTTCGCACTTAACCTCTCCAAGCCAAGGCACCATTTGGGTTCCACTCATGGCGTGATGGACTTTGCCGCAGATTAACTGGAAGGGGAATTCCTTTGCGTATTTCTGATAGGCGACATTCGTATGCGGGTTCCATACTGTCTCAAACCAGAAGAACGTGGATGGGAACTTGTCGAAACCCACGCGCTTGAGACCGAGCGGCACTTCGCCCCCTGCTTTTTCAAGCTTTTCGTTGTACTTGGAATAGCCTCCGAACCGTTTGCCGCCTTCGCTCCAGTCGAACTTGAACTCAATGAGCTTGGTGGAAGTGTTCGGGAACACTTTGTTTGGTTCGTCCGAGCCCACTTTTTTGTACCGCTGCCAGCTCATGGGCCATATCGCCACGCCCTTGTTGGCACGCAGCCACTCTACGGTGACCGGTTTACCGCGAATTTCCTTCTTATCGTGGTTTACCGTGGCCTCGCCTCGCTCCAGCGAATCGGGCGTGCCAACCAACTTATAACCTTCCGGATATTTCGGATACGGAAGCGGAGTCCCAATATTCGGTCGACCAGGCGAAGGCTCCAACATCTCATTCACGAAATCCTCTTCCGTGCGGTATTTCTCCCAAAAATCAGATCCCTTGATGTCTTTGTCGCCCAGTTCTGCCAGCCGCTTTGCAAGCAGATTCATGATTTCGGTTGGCTTTTTACATTCGTGGAGCGGGGCGATAACCGCATCGCGGTTATAAATCAATGGGTGCGACGGGTAAATATCAGCCAAGCTCTGACGCTCGACGTAGCTCGCCTCGGGAAGAATCACGTCGGCATATAGCGCGCTTTCCAGATACAGCGTGTCGATGACAACGAAAAGATCCAGCTTGTAGTTCCCTGTTGATTTCAACGTCGGACGCTGCCACGGTTTTCATTTAAAACGAGGCCACCCTATTTTGGCATAGGGGACTATGCCGCTGTGGATAAGTCGTTGGTCTGAATTGGCTTAGCTCCTTTCGCTTTGGTGTTGGCCTTGCGTTTTTGATCCTGCCGCATCGAGCTATGACTGAACCGCCAGGACTCGTTGCCGGTTTCGACGATATGGCAATGGTGAGTGAGTCGGTCGAGCAGTGCCGTCGTCATCTTGGCATCGACGAACACGCTGCTCCACTCGCCGAAACTCAGATTGGTCGTAATCATCACGCTGGTGCGTTCATAGAGTTTCGACAACAGGTGGAACAATAGTGCGCCACCCGCTTGGCTAAACGGCAGGTAGCCCACTTCGTCCAGGATCACCAGATCAACGTGCATGAGCCGGTTGGCAATCTGGCCGGCACGCCCTGTCGCTTTCTCCAGCTCCAGCGCATTGACCAGTTCCACGGTGGAGAAGAACCGCACCCGCTTGGCATGCGTGCGCAGCGCTTTGACACCGATGGCCGTCGCCAAGTGGGTCTTGCCCGTGCCCGGCCCACCGATCAGCACCACGTTCTGGGCCGCTTCAATAAACGTGGCTTGGTGCAGTTCACGCACCAGCACCTCATCGACATGCGAAGCGGCGAAGTCAAAGCCTGCCAGGTCTCGATGCATCGGAAACCGGGCAGCGCCCATCTGGTAGGCCATCGAACGCACCATCCGCTCCGCCGTCTCGGCATCGACCAGTTGTTTCATGAACATATCCGGTTTGAATTCGGTGTGGCGTGACTTCGCCACCAGTTCTGGATAGCAGGAGGCCATGCCATTGAGCTTCAGTTGCTTCAGTTCGGCGATGATCTCAGCGGACATGCGCGCCTCCATTCATCATCAGCGACGCCAATACCGGGCTTGCGAGCAATACCGATTGAATCGCCGGGGTCAGGCGCAATTGGTCATAGCGATCGACGTCAGCCTTGGGTTCTTCGGTGAGCGTCAGTGCCGTTTCCACCATTGGTGGCCTGGGCTGCGCCTGGTCCTTCAATTGCGCCAGGAGGTACAGCACATGCTCGGCACTGGGCTTGCCGACAGCCAGCGCTGCCTCGGTGGCGGCAAGGATGGAATCCAGGCCATGCACGGGAACGGCGGCGAGCACCTGTGCCATCACCCGGTCACCGCCCGGCCGATGGATCAACTGGTGTTGCAGCAGGCGTAGCGGCTCCGGCATGGCATTGAAGGGCGCGCCGTTACGGAGCGCCCCCGGCTTCTGGACGACCAGATCGATGTAATGGCGCCAGTCATAGAATGTCTGGTCACGTTCAAACGAGCGGACGTGGCCGGCCACCTTCACGTCATCGACGACGATGTCGATGGTGGCTGGATAGACCCGCACACTGACGATGCGGTGCGCATGTTCGGTTGGCACGCTGTAGCGGTTGCGCTCCAGATGAATCAACCCAGTCGACGATACGCGTGCGGGATGCTCGACGTAACCATCGAAAGGCTTTGGGCAGGGCATTAGCTTGGGCAACTCGTCCTGCAGCAGTTCGGCCACCGTCATTTCCGGCCACTCCGGATGCTTCGTCTCCGTCCACACCATCCGGCATTGTTTGCCGAGCCATTCGTTGAGCGACTCAAGATCCGTCCAGCGGGTTTCCATCGCCTCGCGCCAGATTTGCCGTCGGCGATCCAGGACGTTCTTCTCGACGATGCCTTTCTCCCAGCCCGAAGCGACATTGCAGAATTCGGGCTCGAACAGGTAATGGGAGGCCATGGCCTCGAAGCGGGCGTTGATGGTCCGGGCCTTGCCGCGACCGACCTTATCCACCGCCGTCTTCATGTTGTCGTAGATGCCACGCGTGGGGATGCCGCCAAGGGCGGCGAAGGCGCGGGCATGGGCGTCGAACAGCATCTCGTGGGTCTGGGTGGGATAGGCGGTGAGCCAGAAAGCACGGCTCGCACAGAGCTTGGTGTGGGCCAGATCCAGCCGTCGACGCAGGCCGCCCACAAAGGCGTACTCGGTGCTCCAGTCGAACTGGAAGGCTTCGCCCAATTGAAACTTGAGCGGCACAAAGGCGCGGCCACTGCCCTGCGATGACAGCTCCTGTCGAAACCGACGAACGTAGGCGGCGACACGGCCATAGCCGCCGCGATAACCCATCGCCGTGAGCTCCTGGTACATTGAGTGCGCCGTCCGCCGGTCGCGCTTGCCGCGATGTTGATTGCTCTTCAGCCAGCCAGACAACGTTTCGGCATAGGCATCGAGCTTGGTCTCCACGCGACGGCCCGGGTACTTCGGCTCCAGTACATCAGGACGCTGATCCAACCACCGATCAATGGTGCTGCGGGCAAGACCTGTTCTTCTCGCGATCTCTCGCTTGGGCAGGCGCTCCCGATAAAACATCCGCCTGACTTTGGCTAACATGGCCACTGTAATCACTCCTCAGTTCTCCCCGCCTAAAAAATAAGCAGGGTAGTTGATTCATGTGGCCTCGTTTTGCGTGAAAAAACCCTTCAGAATTGGTAGCGATTTACGCGGAAATCAACAGGCGTTGCTTCATCCCGGCTTCATCAAAGGCCGTCTGCATGTCCGATTCGACCTCGGCGACCATCGCTTGCAGGCGACTGTTGCGGGCGAGGCCAACCACGTATTGAACGTTCTTCCGATCACACCAGTTCAGAACCTTCTGTCGGCAAAAGCCGGAGTCGGCCCGGAAGATGATTCTGACGCTGGGCCACGCCTGCCGCAGCCGGGTCACGAACAGCTTCAGAATGGCCGCCGCATGCTTGGCGCCATCGATCTTGCTTGGGCGCAGGTAGGCGGCCAGCATCTGTTCGCCACAGAACACATACAGCGGCAGGTAGCAGTAGCTGTCGTAGTAGCCATGGAAGAAACGATCCTCCTGCTTGCCGTAGAGCGGGCTGTCGGTGGCATCAAAGTCGAGCACCAGTTCTTCGGGTGCGGTCTTGAAGCTCTTGATGAACTGGTCCACCAGGACTTCATGGAGTTTGACCGCGGCGGCACGGCTGCCGAGCTTCTCAAGCCGACACAAGGTCGGTGCGCTGGCCAGGTCGTCTTCGCGTCCGACGGCACTCTGGTAGGCGATGTCACGACGCAGCTGGGTGTGATTGTTCAGGTCTTCCCAGCCTTGCACCAGTCCATACACGCGCTGGCGCAGCATGTCGCGAATGCTGTGGGTGATCGAAGAGGGTTCGCGGGGATCGGCAATCGAGCGTGCGGCGGCATCGGTCAACCCCAGCCGCTGATCCAGCGCTGCCAGCAACATCACGCCGCCGTCGCTGGTCATGTTGCCGCCATCAAAGCGGCCTTCTATTACCCGCCGTCCAAGGTGCCCGAATTCAAGTCGATCTGATGATGAATCCTGAGTACAATTTGGCATCGGCGTTCCTTGTTGTGTTGATTGGCTTTGACACCAGTATCAACGCGGTTCTCAAAGGGAACGCCGACCTCAGTTTTGCATCATCGGTGAAATATTCAGGCTAATCCGCTTCCTGTTCGTCAGGCCAGCGCTTTGCCTTCGGCTTCCTTCAGATTCGCAGTCGCCCGCGACACCCTTGCCGTTCGGCTACCACTTCCCCTTGCCGGGTGTGGAGAGGACTTTCACCTCCAAGTAAGTGCGCCCTGTCGGGCGCACAAAGAAAACAGCGTAAGGCCGGAGCCTTACGCTGTGGAGTGAGAACTCGGCTATTCAGCTTCATCACTCAACAAGAGTACACGCGACGAGCATACCCTTGTCATTCACGCCGATCTTGCCGTCCTTCTGCCATACGGTGCTTACCAGATTGCGTACCGATACTTCGTAAGCCACGTCTGACAGCGTTTCGGTGTCGGTGTGCTGAATGCCCTCAAAGAGAGCACCCAGCGACTTATCGCCCGTTACATCAACATAGCGATACTTCATGTAGGTTCTCCGAATACCTCAAAATCGCCGCCTATATAGAACAAGCGTTTACAAAAGTATTCTGAGACTCACAAGCCCGAGATTCTCAGAAAACCTTTAAAAAGCCTACCGGATTCTCGCTAAACCGGATAAATGCCTACGACTGTATCTGCACGAGACTGCTGCACTTCATACTGCCGCAAGAAAGGCGTTCACATCCGAAAGCTCAACACGCCATGGTTCATTGGCACGGCCAAAAATCAGGGGCGTGCCTGACAACGTAACGCCAACCCATAGAGGCTCTCATGGACAAAATCCTTCTGTGCTCTACCGGGAGCGGCCAGAGTCTGCGACGGCCGGCAAGATGTTAGCCCGCCCCGGTGGCGGTCAAGATGAGGATTGGTTAAGGGCGTTATGCATTACCAACTTTCATCGATTTTTGCCTTACCGTCAAAATGAATTACCTTATCTCCATAGAGGGGATCATAGTAGTGCCCGCCTTCTTTGTAATCCTCATTCCAGATTTTGGTACCGTCCGCTTTGAGACGATAGAGGAACGGAGACAGATGAAGTCTCTCCAGGTGCCATCTGCCCTCTTTTCCAGAGGGAATATCTTCGCCTTGACCGTACAACATGAGACCCCCTTCAGCAAAAACTTCATGCGCGGGATTGGTTGTCTTGTATTCGTGGCTGACATTCATTACTTTATGTCCAATTTCATGGGCCACTGTTCTTCGAAACCGATCGGGCCTGGACAAATTGGTATTGTAATGACACCCCTGAGAGCCGCAGGCAAGGTGTTGTAGTAGGAATACGTCGGAAAAGATAATCCACCTGTTCGTACCGTCTTCATGGTCCAGTTGCGTCCATCGGACGTCGAGGAAAGGATAGAAAACTTCCTGAAGCGCAATCAGGTAGATCGTTCTGGAATTGTCCTTGTGAGGCTCGACCATGCTTAGAAAAGCATTTCTTGCCAACGCCGTCAGTTCGGAAGGATGCCTTCTCATGTGCTGATAGGTGTTGACATATTCGGTGTCAGGCACGCCCGGCACTTCATTGGCCTGTATCGCAAGGTACTTTGGATTCACTTCACCTGTCTTTACCCAAAGCAGGTTGATCTGGACACCCGCAGGTTTGTAGATTTCTTTTGTGGCTTGAACGCTTTGCAGCATGCGCTCAAGTGTAACTTTCTTGAACGCCGGGTCAAGATTGGACGGGAAGTACACGCCAACATCCATTGTAGGTTTGCCCACCACCAGATCCTTGTTGAAGGCGGCGACATCCACCGTGTCCACAACCTTCCAGGCTACAAGCTTGTTTTCGGCGGAAGTCGGCTGTTCGATTCCCGTCCGGCTTTGCGCACAGCTACACAAGACTATCGTGGCGAGCAAGAAAAATAGATTTTTCATGACCCGGCGCCTCATCAGTACTTGATGTTCTTCAGCACTTCATCGAATTTCGGGTTCACCGATTTTGCGAAAACGATCGCAGGATGGTCCGCCTTCAGCGCGTTGTAGTAGAACGGAGTCCCATCTGCCCGCTCTTTATCCAGCGCCCCTTTCATCTTCTTGAGTCCGTTCATGAAAGGTTCATATGCCTCGCCCTTTTGCTTGGTCTTTACCACCAGCAAGAACGCGCCTTCGGGAAATGGCGCTTCCCAGCCGGTAGGCATATTGTCTCCAAATCTGAATAGTGAGCCAGCCTCCATCACTTGTCGTTTCCCTTCGCTGGCAAGTACCCATTTTCCGCGCACGGTATAAATAATGCTTCCTGTTGCATGCGGGTGCTCACCTAAAAACATGCCGGGTTTCAACTCAATGAAAAATGATCGCGTCTGCTCGGCAAAGAGAAGCGGTCCGAAGACTCCTTCGTGGGTGAGTACGCCCACCGACTTGAGCGCATTTTCAATGTTTGGAATGATTTCCACATTCTTGGCAAGTTGAATGAACTCGGGGGAGACCGGTGTTGCTGCGACTGTCTTCTTTTCAAGGATCACCGCCTTGCTGTCCTTGGGGGAATCGTGAGAATGGCCGTGGCCATGTGACGGTTTTTCTTTACTTGCGGTTTGAGCGCCAACGCAAATGGGCAACAGGAAAAGTAACAAAGAAATTGCGAGTTTCATAATGAGTCCCTTCTATTTACGAAATTGATATGCGGGATTGTCTGCGAGATTCAGGATTTCATCTCATTGTGTAGCGTGCTACTTTGGAACTGGGTTGTTGATTCATGTGGTGGAAAGTTTGAAGACGAAGCAGCGAATTAAGCGGGGTTACTAAATTCTTCTTCTCGAACTTAGATCTTGAAATCATCAAAGGCTACGCGTGCGTCATCCACCCCCAATTGCGTCAACATCGCCCGGGTCGCGACCAGCATTACCGGTGGGCCGCAGACGTAAAAGTCGCACGCGTTCAGGTTAGAGTGAGTGCGGAGCAAGCCATGAAGTGCGACGTCGTGAACCAGGCCCGTTAGCAGCCCAGCCGCTTCTTCAGAATCTTGATTGACGTCGGACAAAACCAGCTGCCATTTGAAATTTGCAAACCTTGTTGCCAGCAGCGAGATCTCGTCAACATAGGGTGCATCCCGCAGACTGCGAGCGCCATACCAAAAATGGATAGGCTCTTTGGCACCACCTTCTAACAGAGACCGAATCATCGCGCGCAGCGGTGCCATCCCGGCGCCCCCGCCAATAAAGACTTTCTCCCGGCCGCCAGGCTGGATGGCAAAATCGCCGAATGGCCCGCTGAATCGCACGATATCGCCTTCTTTCAGGCCATACAGATAGGCGGAACCCCTGCCCGGTGGGAAATTTTTGGGAGACTGCTTGCCGTGCATGAACCGCGCCAAAAGGGTGAGATAGCCGCCTGCCTGATCGACCGGACAAGACAATGAATAGGAGCGGCGCATCGCGGACTTGTTGCGCCATTGGTCCGGAAGCTCCAGCGACGCCCAGTCGTCCGTGTGATTCTTGGGAAAGTCGATTTGCTCCCGGCTCATGGTGTATTCCGGGGTGTGTATCTGGAGGTACGAGCCTGGCTGCCATTGGACCTCTGCCTTTATTGCCGGGGCCAACACAATTTCCCGCAGGAACGGCGTCACGGCGCGAATGCTCGCGACCCTAGCACTGAGCTCAGTCCAACTTTCACTCCCACCCTGGACTTCGATGTCCAATTTGCCGTCGATCTTTAAATTGCAAGCGAGGCGATGGCCGGCGTTTACCTTGCTTTCAGCCAACTGTGCGCGATCGGCACTGGTAGGGGGCGGCACGCTACCCATTACCCGCACCGTACACAATCCGCAACTCTGCCCACCACCACAGTTGGAGGGCAGTTGCAGGCCCTGACGCGCAAGCGCGTGAAAGACCGTATCGCCACTCGGCGCAAGCAAGGTCCGCAGTAGATTGCCATCAGGCGCAAACACGCTGAGTTCGCGCCGGCCACGCCAAATTTGCGGAATGAACTCGGCAAGCCGGAAGCTCGTGATCAACAACCATGTGCCGGTGAGCGCGAGCCAGAGTCCGCCGACAGCGGTGCTGACCACCAGCACATTGTTGAAGTCCTTGCGCTCGTAATAATCCATGATGTGCAACATCCAGAAAAAATCGAACAAGCGCCAGGTTTGGTTGCGGTGCTCGAGCACATCGCCCTGCTGCGATAAGTAGACGCTGGTGTCTTCGGCATCGGCGAAGTCAACGCGCCAGACCTTGCCCTTGTGCGCGCGCGTTTCGAGCGATGGCTCCACCAATTCCGCGCGCCCGGGACGTCCCGGGCCTGTGTAGGACGAGACCGCTAAACGCTGCGCGAGATCGGCAGAAATTTCAACGCCGTTTCCGTTCAGCGCATCGACCATTTTGACGCCTGTTTCGCCGGCGAGGCGATAGACCGGCTGATCGAGCAGCCATCCCGTGGAAATGGCAAACACCGGTGCGGCAGTGAGTGGCGAGCACGCGATCTGCAGACAAGGCATTTTCCGGCCAAAGCTTCTTGGCCACCGGCGGCGCCGAAACTCACTGCCTTTTACCCGCTCCGCGTCAAGCAGGCTCATCACCAGCCCGCTGCACATCCACAGCACCAGTTGCAGACCGATCAACAGACCGATCCACTTGTGGATCTTGCGCATCCAAGGCGTCATCATGCCGTGGTCCGCCGACGAAAACTGTAGAAGACGAGCCAGGCGCCACTCAATGCGAACACAAGACCAATACCGGCGGCCGCGCGCAGCAGCGTGTTGTTGACATCGGTGCGGCTGTCGTAATCCATGATGTGCAACATCCACAGGAAATCGAACCAGCGCCACAGTGTGTGGCGGCGCGCAAGCAGCTCGCCGGTTTGCGGAGAGAAATAGAAGGTGGTTTCTGCCCATTCATCATAGCGCACGGCCCACATCGGCATCGGTATGGGCCGACGGGCAACTTCCTTGGGAACCTCGGTGATCAAGTCCACAGCCAGGACTTGCGAAGTGCCCTGATATATTTCCTTGGCCAACGCCACAATTTCTTCCCGCTTCAACGGGCTAATGGTTTCACCCAGTTTGCGCGCTAACCAACGAACTCCTGTCGCCCTGGCGAATTTCAAAGACCTCGCGTCCAAGCAATTTCTTGAGCCGCAAAGACTGAATACCGGGATACAGCGCGGCCAGCCTGCCCATATCCACCCGCTCGCCAGATTGCCCCAGCGGCTCGCGCGCGACATGCGCGAGATGGTCGCCATGAATGACATCAAGCGAAATCACCGTCATATATACGCCGCTGATCATCCAAAGCAACGCCTGCACCCCGACGATCAAGCCGATCCATTTGTGGGTGCGCCGCACCAGAACGGTAGTGTCATGGTGTCTGGTCCCTATGCAATTGCTGCGTCAGAAGGCACTGCGAGCGGAACGCTCGCAGTGCCGACAAGTGCCTACCAGCGATAGGCAATGCGCGCGTGCCAACGGCGACCCAGCAAGTCGTAGGTCATGGTGTCCGTATTGCCGTCCGTGTAGCTCGGCATATAAGGAGGCTTCTTGTCGAAGAGATTGTCGATGCCCGCCGAAATATCCAGCGCTTTGCTGACCGCATACTTCACCTGCACCGTTTGATAAAAGACACCGGGGACACTTCCACCGATCGCGGCCGGCGAGTTGATGTCGGTTGCGGAACCGATGTACTGAACCCCGTATGAACCAGACCAGGCTTCCCTCGCCAAGGTCAGCGAGCTCAATCCCCGCCATTGGGAATAGGTGCCGCGACCGCCCGTAGTTTTTCCCGTATAAACGATTACAGCTCCACCTGGAAATGGTTCGACTTCGTAGCGGGCAGGGCGCGAAATATCCGCGCTGATCGTTGAGGTGTATCCGGCGACTTTAAACTCGTAGAGTGCACCGATATCGATTCCGGTGAGTCGTTCGTTTGCGGCATTGAGTGGCTGCGCGGAAAGGAAATTCACTTCACCCGTAACCGGGTTGCGAGTAAAGCTCGACGGATTGCAGAACAAATGGGCCCGCCCCGGCGTGTTGTAGCAAACCGATAGCTTGGTTGATCCCGGAACACTTTGAATCGCATTGTTGATCTTGATGTTGTAGTAGTCAACCGTCAGAGTCAGCGCCTTGGATGGCGTCCACACCACGCCGACGGTCAGCGTTTTGGCATCCTCAGGCTTCAGTTTCGGATTGCCGCCTCCAGTGGTCAAAATGGTGTTGCCGAGCTGCGTGAAGCCGGCGGGAACACCTGCTGCCGCGCAGTTCTGCGAGACCACCGAAGATGTTGGTAGGGTACTCCATCTGCTGCATGGATCGGTGGTGGTCAAATTGCCTTCAGACACTCCCCCGAAAAGTTCCGGAACGTTGGGAACGCGAAATGAAGTCGAATAATTGGCGCGCGCTTTTACGCTCGTGATCACTTGCCAATCCAGCCCCAATTTATAAGTACTCTTGGATCCGAAAAGGTTGTAATCAGAATATCGGCCGGCCGCGTTGATGTTCAAGGATTCAATGAACGGCACTTGCTTCAAGATTGGCACAGACAACTCGGCATAAAGTTCGCGTGCGGTGTACTCACCGGCAATCGGATCCTGGCGGTTAGCGTTGGCCGCGCCCATTACGGTAAGGCTATCCGGGTTGCGCCAGCCGCTCTCCTTGCGAAGCTCTAAGCCTGACGCGAATCCCACCGGACCGGCGGGTAATTCAAACAGCTGGCCGCTGATATTGGCGCTGGCGCTTTTCTGGTCGTTTCCGCCGGTATCGCGTGTGGTCGCCAAAATGTATTTCAGCACTGCCGGTGTGAGACTGCCGTTTCCAAGGTAATTGCCGCACGGAATGGCGGCACCAACTGCGGTGCTGCATTTTGTTCGGTCGAGCGTCAGATCGACCCGATCGAGGTTAGCAACATTCGTCGAGCCGTCGATGCCGGTGTTGCGCCCCCAGTTCAATGCCGCATTCCAATCCCAGTTGGCACCGAAATTTCCCTTTGCACCGGTCAGGACACGGAAAGTCTCGGTCTCCTGAAAGAAATCGCGGGCACCGACTTCCCCAATGCGGCGCCGTTCCAACGTCAATGCTTGGCCAGTAGGATTCGTTGGATGATTTGCCGCAATATTGATGGCGCGGGTTGCCCCAAGCGTTCCCGGCGTGGCAAGCTGGCCCGAGTCGCGGTACGAAAACAGCACCTCCGTGAAAAGCTCTGTGTCCGGGGTGAGATTGAGGGCTCCAAAGGTGCTCAGGCCAAGACGCTTTATTGGGTTTACCGCATTGAGCGACTCGTTGCTGTTGTAGTTGTGGACTAGGGCCGAATACGTCTCGAAGGTCGGGGTGGCTTGAACCGCATTGTTGAAATTAATACGCCGCCCGTCAGCCAAGCGTGCGCGACCGCCGAGCGTGGACGAACTGTTGACGCATTCCAGCTTTCCATTGAGTTCGCCCAGTCCGCAGGGTGCGCGGCTGGCCATGCCGACCGCCCCGGCTTTCGCGTAGTGGATCGCCGTCATGAGCGAGCCTTTGGCGCCGGTTATTCCCCACGCCAGATCAGCGCTGGTTTCGTCGCCGTCGCTGCGTGATGGTTCGCCGTACCGAATGGCGGCTTCGCCACCATCCAGCCCCTTCTTGGTAATAATGTTCACGACGCCGGCAACAGCGTCTGCACCGTAGATTGCGGACGCACCGTCTTTCAGGACCTCGATCCGCTCGATAATGGCGACGGGAATCATGCTCAGATCCACCGAGCTATTCGCGCCGGTGCCGCCGTTCACTACACGCCGGCCATTCAGCAGGACCAACGTCCGGTTGATCCCGAGGCCGCGCAGGTTGACTTGCGTCGTACCCCAGCCATTGCTGGTCCAATAGGCACTGGTCTGGTTACCCGCGAAGCCGGCAGATGCGGGTAGCCTCTGCAGCAGTGTTTCAACCGAAATGGCCCCGGAGCGCTGAATCGCCTCGCTATCAATAACAGTGACCGGGCCTACACCGGCGATCTGATCCTGTTTCAAATTGATGCGACTGCCCGTCACTTGTACTTTTTCAAGTGACTCAGGCTTGCCGCCTGTCGCACCGGAAACAGGAACTGCTTGCTGTGCGAACGCGCTATTGACAAGAAAAAACACGCCAATCGCGATCGCAGTTTGGGTAAGTTTATGAGCCATGATCTTGTCAACTTTCCATAAAGTGATTAAGCCGCTCAATTGCTCAGCCGAGCGGCGTGGCTGTCGTTACGTGAAATCATTGTTGGATCGTTACCTATCGTTCCCACCAATCTTGTCTGTGTCGTAACCAATCATTGCCCATGTAAGGATAAAGCAAATGCGATGCCAAGCTTGGCAAATGGTTGAACGGAATCGACGAACGCTAGTCTTGCGAATGCAAAAATATTCGGATACACGATGATTCATATCCAAGAGTTTTGGTGACACGGATTAAGAGCCAGCCTGTTGAGCCGGTAGCAGCCAAAGTGCCGGTAAATCCGGCAGTGCTCGTAAAACATGCGAAATCGAACCATTGCGCACCAGATTCGTCGCATGTTCGATGTCCGGTGATAGATGACGATCCTGCGTCAATGCGGAAACGCCCTTCCGCACCAAGGCGTGCGCTCCTTCGATGGCTATTGAGGTGCGCAACGGGCGGAGAAATTCGATACCTTGCGCCGCAGCCAGCAACTCGATGCCCAGGATGTGCGCGGTGTTGGCAATCATCGCTTGCAGGCGGCGTGCCGCGAAGGTGGCCATGGAAACATGGTCTTCCTGATTGGCGCTGGTCGGCAGGCTATCCACGCTCGCAGGATGTGCGAGCGATTTGTTTTCCGACGCAAGCGACGCGGCGGTGACATGCGCGATCATAAATCCGCTATTCAATCCCGCATCGGCGACAAGAAAGGGCGGCAAGCGCGACACGCCGCTGTCGATCAGCACCGCAATCCTGCGCTCGGAAATGGCGCCGACTTCTGCGATCGCGAGGGCCATGCCGTCGGCGACCAGCGCCACGGGTTCAGCGTGAAAGTTGCCGCCGGATATCATCGCGCCATCCTCGGCGAAAACGAGGGGATTGTCGGTCACCGCGTTGGCTTCGCACTGCAAAACGATACTCGCGTGTCGAAGTTGGTCCAAACAGGCACCCACCACCTGTGGCTGACAACGCAGCGAATACGGGTCTTGCACACGGTCGTCGCCGTTCACATGTGACTGGCGAATTTCGCTGCCGGCAAGCAGCGCACGAAAATAATGTGCGACGGCGATTTGGCCAGGCTGGCCACGCAATTGATGAATGCGTGGATCGAATGGTCCATCACTGCCACGGGCCGCATCCACCGTCATTGCGCCAATGACGAGTGCCGCCTCCAACACTGGCTCGAAACTGAACAGGGCATGCAACGCGAGCGCGGTGGAGACTTGTGTGCCGTTGATCAGCGCCAGGCCCTCTTTCGCGCCAAGGATGAGCGGCGCGATGCCGGCCGCCTCCAGCGCCTCGGCGGCATTCTTGCGCATGCCGTCAACAAGCATTTCGCCTTCGCCAAGCAACGCCAACGTCAAATGCGCAAGCGGCGCCAAATCTCCCGATGCACCGACCGATCCCTGCGATGGAACAAATGGCACGAGGCCGCGGTTGTACACGGCCAGCAGAGTGTCGATGACGCCATCACGCACACCAGAGTGCCCCCGCGCCAAACTCGCGGCTTTGAGCACGAGGATCAGACGCACGACCTCGGGCGCCAATGGTATGCCGACCCCGACACTGTGCGAGCGGATCAGATTGAGCTGCAAAGACGCGACTTGTGACTTGGCGATACGCTGGTTGGCGAGCTTGCCAAAGCCGGTATTGACGCCGTAGACCGGCGCATCGCCGTCAGCCGCGCGTTGCACGACTTCTGCGCTAGCCTGGATTGCTTCTCGCGCGGAGGCCGGCAAGGTCAGTTCAACGCCGCCAGCGTGAATTGATTTCAGAGATTCCAGCGTGAGTTTGCCAGGCTGTATCTGCATCTCAAGCTTGCAACATCGGCAAGTTAAGGGCTTTTGTGTGCGCGCATTCGATTGCCGCGTCATAGCCGGCATCGACATGGCGCATTACGCCCGTGGCGGGGTCGTTCCACAACACTCGCTCTATTCGCTTTGCCGCCGCGTCGGTGCCATCGCAGACAATTACCACACCGGCATGTTGCGAGTACCCCATGCCGACACCACCGCCATGATGCAGCGATACCCATGTTGCCCCGCCCGCAGTATTGAGGAGCGCATTGAGCAGTGGCCAGTCGGACACCGCATCACTGCCGTCGCGCATGGCTTCGGTTTCGCGATTGGGAGAGGCGACCGAGCCGCTATCCAGATGGTCGCGGCCGATGACGATAGGCGCCTTCAACTCACCACTCCTGACCATTTCGTTGAATGCCAGACCGGCACGATGCCGTTCGCCCAACCCGAGCCAGCAAATGCGCGCGGGAAGCCCCTGAAAAGCGATGCGATCAGCTGCCATATCTAGCCAGCGATGGAGGTGTTTGTCGGCCGGAAACAGCGCCTTCATTTTTGCATCCGTCTTCCGAATGTCTTCGGGATCGCCACTTAGTGCGACCCAACGGAAAGGGCCTTTGCCCTGGCAGAACAAAGGGCGAATGTATGCAGGTACGAAGCCTGGGATGTCAAACGCGTCCTTCACGCCTTGATCGAGCGCGACTTGACGAATGTTGTTTCCATAGTCGACAGTGGGGACTCCCATGGCCCGAAAGTCGAGCATGGCTTGAACATGCACTGCGCAACTTTTCGCGGCTGCCTCGCGTAGCGACGCATGCTGTAACGTGTCTGCTTGTGCGGCGCGCCAACTTTCAACGCACCAGCCCGATGGCAGATAGCCGTTGATGAGATCGTGCGCAGAAGTTTGGTCGGTCACCAGGTCGGGGCAAATGCCGCCGCGCCGCGCTCGCTTGACCAATTCGGGCAGTATGTCGGCCGCGTTGCCAAGCAGCCCGATCGAGACTGCCCTCTTCTCAACTGCGTATCGCGCCAATCGGGCAAGTGCATCTTCTAGGTCTATCGCCTGCTCGTCGAGGTATCCGGACTTGATACGAAATTCGATGCGCGATTGCTGGCATTCGATGTTTAGCGACGAAGCACCTGCAAAACTGGCAGCCAGCGGCTGCGCGCCACCCATACCTCCCAGGCCTGCTGTGAGAATCCAACGACCCGCAAGGTCACCACCATAATGTTGCCGACCCGCTTCGACAAAAGTTTCGTAGGTGCCTTGGACGATTCCCTGACTGCCGATATAGATCCACGAGCCAGCCGTCATCTGGCCATACATCATCAGGCCTTTGCGGTCGAGTTCGTGGAAGTGCTCCCACGTTGCCCACTTTGGAACCAGATTGGAGTTCGCGATCAATACCCTTGGCGCATCGATATGCGTACGGAACACGCCGACGGGCTTGCCTGACTGCACGAGTAGCGTTTCGTCTTCGTTCAGTTCGCGTAAGGCCTTAATGATGGCGTCGTAGCAAGGCCAATTGCGAGCAGCCTTACCGATTCCACCGTAGACAATTAGCGCCTCTGGATTCTCGGCCACCTCTGGGTCGAGGTTATTCTGAATCATGCGATATGCCGCTTCGATGAGCCAGTTTTTACAGGTTATCTGCGTGCCGCGCGGTGCGCGTACGAGGCGCGGTTTAGACAGTTTGGCAACACTGGACAGGTCCGACATGGATTCCTCTGTGTGGCAGCATGGGCAACGCATTAACTCTACTTGTATAGTCAAGCATATGCAAGTAGAATTTTTCGTACGATTCTCCTGCACAATCTCTCTAACGGGAAAGTACAATATTTCATATGACCCTTACATCAAAGCGCCACCTTCAGCCGAGTACGCTGCCTATGGCGCCATATGCTCAGGTGAAGCAGTTTCTGAAGGAAGGGCTGTCCGAAAAACGATGGGCACCAGGCGCCTTGATGCCTTCGGAGGCCGAATTGGTGGCTCAATTTGGCGTGAGCAGAGTGACAGTAACCCGAGCGCTACGCGAGCTCCAGGCGGAAGGATTGGTCAATCGCTTGCAGGGCGTTGGAACATTTGCGGCGCATTTGGCCCGCATGTCATCTACGTTAAGTATTCGCGATCTGCGTGAGGAGATTGCAGCGCGTGGCCATCGCCATCACACTGCCGTGCATGTCGCAAAAAAGGAGCGCGCAACGGCAGAGGTGGCTGGCCGGTTCCGCCTGGCTCCAGGCGCACCCATATTTCACACTCTGATTGTTCACTTTGAGAACGACGTCGCTCTACGGTGCGAGGATCGCTATGTGAATCCCGCCTGCGCGCCAGATTACCTAAGCGTTGATTTTACGCAGCTCACGCCAACCCAATACCTGCTGCAAGTCGCCCCACTTTGGGAGGCGCATTACTCAATTGAGGCCAGCGTTCCTACTGCGCAAGAAGCGCGTTTGCTCAAGATTCGCCCGAATGAGCCGTGCCTAGTAATGACTCGCGGTACTGAGAGAGGCGGAGTAACCATAACGCAGGCAAGGTTGGTGCACCCCGGGTCACGCTATACCTTGCACGGCAACTTTAAGCCCTGACCCGAGTAATCGAGCTGGCCAACGCCGGCCGGACACGAAAAGCTTAGCAGAACATAGGTTTGCAAAGCCCGTCCCACTATCATGGTTGTGAATCAATTACCGACCGGTTAACAGTGCGCCACGGCAGCTCGTACAAAGGCGACCATGCCCCTATGGCTGTTTGATGTTCGCATAAAAGCCACTCACTCGCAGCTTAATAACGACATCTTTCTGAGTCGGATTTTTCCACCACCAACCATGTGTACCAGCAAACGGCGCCTTAAGCGAGCCGCCGGACTTCGCTGCGGTACCTTTCTCAAACGAAATAAATGCTCCGTCTGGACCTGCGGTTGGCTCGCCATGAAAGTCAAATTTCACGTTTGCCCCGCCAGCGTCCCATGCGAATGCCAGCATTTCGCCCTCGTCCATGAGGGCCTTATATTCAATTTGGCCATTCGGCGCTAGCTTCACTTCAATTTCGTCAAAGCGAAGCGGCAAGGCGGATACGGTGGCGTATTTCCTGGAGGTGGCCTCTTTGCCCGCCGCATCGGCGTTTGGTACAGGGGAAGCGGGTACGGTGCTTGGCGGCGCAATAGGCATGGATGTCGAGGCAGCTTTTCGCTCTCCCATTGCTGTTAATCCCAGCAGCCTGCCCATCCCAGTCAAATCAATCCCAAACTCGGCCGGCAGAATCGCAACCACCAACAATGCCGCGGCAATCGCAAGCGCAAAAACAGTCGCTCTCAGTGGCCTCATTAAGGGAGCGGTGCCGACTCCAACTAAAACATTTGGATTTGCTGTTGAAGTCATACTCATCTCCATTAGTGGTTTACAAAATAGCCTGTTAGCTGAAAGCCAACCAACATAAATCCCGCAGCCATGATGGCGGTGTTGGCCACAATTGCATTTCTTTCAAAGGCCGGAGCGAGACGCATGTAGGCTATCCCGATCAGCATGCAGCCGAGAGCAAGCAATTGCCCCAATTCAACACCAACATTGAAGGGAATGATGTTGGCGACCAACCCGTCTTTGGACAGCGAGAACTCCTGCAGTTTGGTGGCCAAGCCGAAACCATGGGCCAATCCAAACCCTAATACCGCTGCGCGAACGTTCGGCTTGAAGCCAAACCATTGCTGGAACGCATTGAGGTTATCTAGCGCTTTATAGACGACGGATAATCCTATCAACGCATCAACCAGAAAGGGGTTCGCGTGCACACCGGCAAGCACACCAAACAGTAGGGTGACGCTATGCCCCACCGCAAACAAGGTCACGTACAGCGCAACATCGCGCATTCGGTATAGAAAAAATATGACACCCAAAAGAAAAAGCAAATGGTCATAGCCTGTGACCATATGTTTGGCGCCTAAATACGCAAATGGAAGCAGTTGTGCTCCGCAGCTTGTTCAATAAAGGTCTTATCGCCATCCGCTACACCGTGACTCATAGCCATGGTGCTGGCCAACAGACAAATCACAGTAAAGAAGAGAACCTTGAAGTGGTGCGCTGTTTTCAGCAACCAAGTATCTTTCCCAGATGCAAGATGGCAGGCGTGGTTGGGTGATCTATTCCGCATGAACTGGCTGCACTCTGATGCGTGTACAGAGCAGTCTCTTCCAATTCGCGCGTGGCTGGGCAGGGTCGGCATAGATTCCTCAAAGTGGCCGCATATGGATTATCGAAACTCTACTTGTCTATGCAAGCATATGCAAGTAGACTTTCTGTGAATGATGACACTACTTTGAAAACCGACATGTCGCCCGGATTGGCTTTCTTGTGGCCATTTTGACTATTACTCTTTCCACTGGTCACACAATTGTTTTGACAGATTGGCTGTCTTTTTTACAGATCGGGCAGCTGGATGCCAAAGGTTCAACTAAGAGACCAGTTGGATAGATACCGAAGAAGCGACGCGCGGAACGCCATTGGCGGACAGGATTGCTCGCCACATGTTGGACAATATGAAAGGTCTCAATTTTCCTTGCGCAATACGGTCCATTTATTGATAGCGCGACACATGCATGCGGCAACATGCAGCGCATGCGCGGATGCGGTACTTATTTCCTTTGGCGCTTTACTAGCGCTTCAAATTCAATGTGCGAATGGCGGCTCGAAATGCTGTTGATTCGTGCCGAAAATATCGAATTTCAGCCATGGGCCAATGGGGGTGGACGCACCCGTGAGCTTCTCGCTTGGCCGACGACTACTAGTTGGAAGGTCAGGGTCACTCTGGCCGAAATTGAGCAAGATGGCGCCTTTTCGCCATTTCCAAAGGTGAAGCGTTGGTTCGCTGTAGTGACTGGCCAGGGCGTGGAGCTGAGATTTCCAACTGGCAATCGCATGGTTGTGCAAGGGGATGCGCCACTTTGTTTTGATGGGAAACTTGCTCCCCATTGCGGGTTGCTGAATGGCCACACGCAGGATCTCAATCTGATGGCCCGCGAAGGGGTCGCGGCAATGAGGCTAGTTCAGCCGGACATAAAGTGGCTTGAACCTTTCGACCAACGTGGGATATTCACCACTGGTGCAGGATGGCTATACCCGCAACCCGCAGGCTCCAACGGAGGCAGTCGGATGCGCCTTGAGCCCAACACATTGCTCTGGGATATCGCCGGTGAAGGCATTCGATATGTTCCTGACAGCCAGCACAGTCGCGCGTGGTGGTTGGGATATTCCGGAAGTGTAGCGTGAAGAATACTTTTAGGTCGCGGAACGTGCGGCTGGAAAGGCAACACAAGGCGGGACCAGGGGGGACTTTCAATAAGCGTGCCGCGCCGCCGGCCACTGCCCGGCACGGATAGTTGTGGAGAAATAGCCGATTGGCTCATGAATCACAATCGATAAACGATCATCTCGCCAGTTCACGAGCACAGGCGTTGAACTGGACTGTCCGACTGGTCGCGCTTTGGACTTTCTACGTTTCGATTTCCCGCGACGCGCACCCGGCTCGGGCGATCCCAAAGGTAAGGGGCACTCCGTGACATTAAAGCGATTGTGGGCTCCGCAAGCCTGGGTAGGAGGGCGCTGGCGCCACGGTGTGTCCCTGGGGATAAACGCGCAAGGACACTGGGATGAAATTGCAGCGGATGTACACACGCCGCCACTCGAAGCTCTAGTGCTGAACGGCCCAACCATTCCTGGTTTAGTCAATGCTCATAGCCACGCATTTCAACGCGCGTTCGCGGGTCTGGCCGAGCGCCGCGATGCAAACTCTGATGATTTTTGGTCTTGGCGTGACCGAATGTACGGCGTCGCTTCACGTATATCTGCTGATCAAATGCGCGCGGTTGCCTCCCAGCTATTTATAGAGCTACTCAAAGGGGGCTATACACAGGTATGTGAATTCCACTATATTCACCGCGCGGAAACTGGTAACAGCTTCGACGATCCGGCGGCCATGAGTGTTGCACTCGCAGACGCATCGGAGGACGCAGGTATTGGGCTCACGCTTTTGCCAGTGCTGTATGAGCGTGCCGGTTTCTTTCTCGATCATCTTCGGTATGACCAATGCCGATTTGGTGGTACGCCTGAACTGAATTATCAACTCTGTCAGTCTATGCGAGCGCTGCAGCGAAGGCTGGTTACGTGCGGAGTAGCGATTCACTCTTTGCGTGCGGTCTCTAGGGACTCCATAGCCAAACTACTTGGCCTTGTAGGTGATGACAATATACCCATCCATATCCACATCGCTGAGCAAGTGCATGAAATCGATCAATGCCTCGCCGCAACCGGGGCCAGGCCAATTGAGTACTTAGTTCGTGAATTTTCAATTGATTCGCGGTGGCTCTTGGTCCATGCAACGCATGCGACGCCCGGCGAAGTTGACTCCATTGCGACGAGTGGTGCTTGTATCGCCATTTGCCCGACAACTGAGGCAAATCTTGGTGACGGTCTGATCAACCTCCCGGCCTGGCTATCTGCAGCAGTGCCTATGGCAATTGGCTCAGACAGCCACGTGTCACGAAGTTGGGTGGAGGAGTTGCGTTGGCTTGAGTATGGCCAGCGCTTAAGCCTAAAGAGGCGCAACATCGCTGCTCATCCTGAGTCCGGGCAGCCAGCTACGGCCGCGCGTCTATTTGACGCTGCGCTCGATGGAGGGCGCCAAGCGTCGGGAAAGGCAAATTGGGGTTTCGTCAAGGAGCGCGGGCCGATGCTTTAGTCCTTGATGCCCAATCGAATGCGCTTCTCGGCATACCGACGTCGCACGCTTGATGCGCTCGTGTTTGCTAGCAGTGAGCCCGTAATACGCGATGTCTTTGTTGCTGGCGAACAGAGAATATTTGGGGGTAAACACCCGCATGAAGTCCGGGCCCGCAATGGATTCTCAAGAGTGATGCGGTCGCTATGGGGATAGACGTCCAACCAATTGGTTTCAAGTTCGGAGCGCTTTCGAGGTCCCGCCGAAGATGCTCAAAATTCCGCCGCTGCGGAGTATCGTAGTAACCATCCCCCGGCAAAACCGGGGGCTTTCGCATCGCGGGGCCCCTCAAGGGGGCCTTATCCGCGACTAAAGTCAAAAGCCCGCAAATTCCAAGAGCGCCTTAACATCCGAAACTCGAACGCGCCAAATCACCAACAGCACCAAATTCCATTTCATCGCAAATGCGACTGCCGGAACTGTCAAACTTCTACTGCCACCCCGGCAGAGCCGGGGTCTCCCGCTGACGCTAGGTTCCACAGGACTCTCGCACTGCCATCTGAGTACGCTGAAAACGACGACGAATGGGGCAATGAGAACGAAGCCGTTTGGCACGCCGTTGCAAAATTCTTGGACCAAGAATTAGCCGCGATCACAACTGACCGGACCGCATTTGAAGTTTCTGCAAACCGCTTCAATGCGTATACGGTCAATGGTTTAGTTAGGCCGCCCGAGTTTCCTCCTGCTCTCTTTTACCCTGCCGCGCAGGCAATTCGCAACTACCTGCGAGAGGCGGCAGGTTACTGGCGCGTCAAGTTGCATGCGATTCCAGCCGGTCAGCTTTCTACAAAGCGGCCATTCACCGATGGAAAAGACGTTCATCTGAATTGACGCCGGTCATTTCCAGCGCGCCGGTCAAGACGAGCAGCACGATGGGCAGAAACGTCCGGCACAGCGGTCAACGCTTACCGGCGCCCGCATTAGAAAGAAAACAGCGTAAGGCCGGAGCCTTACGCTGTGGGGTGAGAACTCGGCTATTCAGCTTCATCCTCAACAAGAGCACACCCGACGAGCATACCCTTGTCGTTCACGCCGATCTTGCCGTCCTTCTGCCATGCGGTGCTTACGAGGTTGCGTACCGATACTTCGTAAGCCACGTCTGACAGCACTTCGGTGTCGGTGTGCTGAATGCCCTCAAAGAGAGCACCCAGCGACTTATCGACCGTTACATCAACATAGCGATACTTCAGTTTTCCGTCGACAGATTTGCCATTGTGCATGACAACCCTGGCGGCAAAAAACGCTGGCTTCGCCTTTTTACCCGGTTCAGCTTGCGGCTGAACCAAGCGAATGTCGCTGATGTAACCAAGAGCGGTGGTGGTCGAGGCAGGGGCTTGTTTTGATGCGTTCATGGTGGTTCCTTTCATCGGTGAAGAAAAAAGGGACACCACTTCTGCGGACCCGTTAGGGACACCGCAAAGCGGTGTCCCAAGGGAGGTTTCAAAGCAAGTTGCTTCTAGCGTCAAGTTGCCCTGGCGCGTGGATGAAAGGTAGGGCCAAGCGGCCTAAGTTGTCAATCGTGACGCCGAACGCGCCGCGAGCGCGCGCGCTGTCACGAATACGAAATTCACACCAGCGCAGTAGAGACAAAGCGAGTGGGCCTGATTGTCGATCGCGTTACTACTGTCGGAAGTTAGCGCGCTAAATCATCCCGGTTCCCAAACTCTGATAAGCCATCCGGAGCCGGATTCGCATGCCTTGCAGCGGTCTGTGCCGGCATTGATTGACCGGACATTTATCGCAGCGCTTGTTGCTGCTTACTCTTTGCCTAGGCGAGCCCTGGTGGCATGTCGTTATGCGATGCGCAAAATTCCGGATTTGCGCCGTTTACCGATTTCCAAGCCTGAAAGCGATTCAATCAACGGGCATCCGACTCTGCCTCGCACCGATTGACACTGCGTCACCAACGATTTGAGATGCCGGTGCATCGTCCGCAGGTCTTTCAACTTCGCCTCGACGTCGGCCAGCTTTCGTTCGGCCAGGACCCGCGCGTCCTGGCAGTTCTGACCGTCGTCTAGCTGCAGCAGTCCCCTGACTTCCTCCAAGGTGAAACCCAACTGCTGCGCCCGCTTGATGAAGCGAAGGCGTGCGACATATCGGTCGTCGTAGCGTCGAATTCCGCCAAGCGGTCTGGCGGGTTCATCCACCAGTGCTTGCCGTTGGTAGTAGCGGATGGTTTCCACGTGGACGCCGGCGCTTTCGGCGACCTGGCCGATGGTGAGATTGTCGTTCGTCATGCGCTTGACTCCGTAGTCGGGTACAGGAATATGCTTAACATAGACAAGAGTCCCCGCCGTTGACAAAGGTTCCGCATGAGACAGATTTTGCTGGGTTTGATGCTCGCGATCGTAAGCGCTGCCGGCGCACTGGCCGCCGAGGTTTCGGCGCCGACCGTAGGAAGTTGTCAGACGCCGCTTCTGCTCGACAAGCAGGCGATCGCGCTCAAAGAAGCGTTCAACGCTGCCAAAGGCAAGGTGCGCCTGCTGTTTGTCGTCGATCCGATCTGCCCGGCTTGTCTGCGCGGCATCGATGAAATGAGCCAGGACGTCCTCACGCCGAATGCCGGCAACGCACAGCTCGCCACTTTTATCGTTCACCTGCCGGTGCTGGGTGCCAAAGAGAAAGACACCCAACGCACTTGCAAGTTGCTGAAGTCGAATCCGGCCAACCATTTTTGGGATCCGCAGGGCAAGTTCGGCCGTACGTTATCGAGCGGTGTGGAACTCAAGGACAAAAAGGGCAAGTGGGTTTATGCCTGGGACGTTTGGTTGATGTATGGACCCGATGCCGAATGGACCGGCAACAATCCGCCGAAGCCCACACTGTTGATGCATCAGTTGAACGCGCTATCGGAAGGATCGCAATACGATTTCTACGACAGCGAAAAATTTGCCGCGCAGGTGGCCGATGCGCTAAAGCGCGCCGGCAGCCCCACCAAAACCGAAAAATAGAGGCAGATCAACATGATCTCAAAAAACGTTTACCGATCGACGCTGATCGCCAGCGTAGTGGCGGCTTTGGGTGCGACGGCGTGTTGCGTGCTGCCGCTGGTGCTCGTGACGCTAGGCCTGGGCGGCGCGTGGATGGCGTCGTTACGCTCCTTGGAGACATTCCAGCCCCTTTTTGCGGCCGTGACATTTGCTTGCCTAGGCTACGCCTTTTATTCCCTTTACATCCAACCAAGACATTGTGCGCCCGGTGACGCCTGTGCCTCACCCGCAGTCCTGAGGCGCCAGCGGATTGTGTTCTGGCTGGTCGTGGCCGCGATCATCGCCCTGGGCCTTGCTTATACTTTCATTTCCAATCTGGAGTAATGTCATCATGACTCGTCGCAAATTGCTGCTCGCTACTGCTATCACAGTACTTTTTTCCAACTTCGTTTTAGCGGCCGAACCCCAATCGGCGACGCTGGCCGTGGAGGGCATGACCTGCGCGGGCTGTCCCATCACCGTGAAAAGATTGCTGAAGAAAGTGCCCGGCGTGTCCGAGGTCAGTGTTGACGCGAAGACACATCTGGCACAGGTGAAGTTCGATCCGGACAAGACCCAACCCGATCAACTGGCCAAGGCGGTTACCGATATCGGCTATCCGACAACGGTGAAGAAGTGACGGCAGTAAGCCCGATCGTTTTGGAAAGCGTCATTACTTGCCCCGCGTGTGGGCACGTGGCACAAGAGACGATGCCGACCGATGCCTGTCAATGGTTTTATGAATGCACGGGCTGCAAGACACTACTCAAGCCCAAGGCAGGCGATTGTTGCGTGTTTTGCAGCTATGGCACGGTGAAATGTCCGCCCATTCAGGAATCTCGATCCTGCTGTGGTCCCGCTGTGCGGAATGTTGCCTAGACATCCTGACCAGATCGCTCCCGCTTAGCAGCCAGTTTCTCAATTTCACATTCGCGAATATCCGTCCCCAAGCGGGGGTTGTCTAGACGGTCCCGACGGCTTAAATGGTCGCGAGCCGCTGGACCGTGTCCGGATAACGCTTTACCAGATTGATCAGAAGTGCCGCTTGTGCATTCGGCTTTGCGCGTCCCTGTTCCGAGTTCTCCAGTGTGCGAACATTGGTTCTAAGGTACGCCGCGAATAGAGCGCGCGAAAACTTCAAAGTTTTTCGCACTCAAATCAGTTTATGGGCGTCACTTTCGGCGCCGGTTTGTACTCGATCGAATGCGTACGCAATGTCCGCTTGCCCTGCCGTGCTTCAGCGAGCGCCGTCATGCCTTCAGCCAATTCTGTGAGGAGATCGCGTTGGGGGGCGCGCACGATTTTCGCTTTGACGATCGTTTTCATCATTTTCTCCTTGCGAGCTCAGGCTTTTTTCTTGATGCCAAAAGCCGGCGTATTAGCACCGGACAAATGCGTGACCCCTGCGTTCGACTTACTCGACAGCTTGCCTGTGGTAGGCGTCGAACACCCTGCCTCCAAGCCGACGCGTCCTCTCACGTTGCGAGTACGCGTCTTCACCGACGTGTCCACGGACTTTTTCGACGAAACCCGTCGAAGCGGCGTCACGCGCGCAATGATTTCTTCTCCGACCGCGTCTCTCGCCTTTTCGAGTTCGTAATGCCGCTGCAAATTCATCCAGAACTCTGCTTCCATCTCGAAAAATGCCCCAAGCTTCAACGCCGTTTCAGGCGTTACGGACCGCTTGCCTTCAATGATTTCAGACACCGCAATAGGTTGCATGCCGGTATTCATCGCCAACCGGTACGGCGTAATGTTCATTGGCTCCAGGAACTCGTACTTCAATATTTCTCCTGGTGTCACCAGCGGGATAGTCCTCATATAAATACTCCTCCTAACTATTAGACTGGCCTCCGCAGCAGCACGTTCGTTTCGATCGCGATCATGCGGCGCGTCGCCTGGTTTCTGCTTTCGCGCGCTTGCTTCCATGCGCGTCTTGCAGCGACTCGACGTCCGAAAATCGCGGATCCGCTTTCAGATGCTTGAGCACGCCGGCGCTTCTTCCCTTCGCCCTCTTAAGAATGGTAATTCGACTGTTGTGCTCCAGAATATCCAGGACGTCACCGGACAAAACGCGAAGCCGCTCACACAGCTCCTTGGGAAGGGTTACTTGCCGTCTAGAACTGAGGATGGGCACGATGACTCCGCTTTACAATTTGTGTAAACGTAAAGATAGAGCAGGCGTTTCTCTTCGTAAAGAAGTAAAGCGGCATGGATCGGACGACGATCAGAGGCAGTATTTGAGAGCCTCTCATCAATCGGGAGGAAGCACCGTCACCTGCGTCCGTTTGAGTAGCTTCTTGAAATCGGCATCGAACGTAACGAGGTGTTCGCCCAGTTGAATCACTGCCGCCGCAAGCCATGCGTCAGGAATGGCATTCGCAGCCAATCTTTTTTCGATACATAGTTGGCGGAATGTCGGCCACTCGGCCCCAAGAGCGGGCATCTCAACGCCCGGCACAACCAACAGCGCATCCAGGAATTCCACGGCGTCTTTCGGCGGTGTCGGCTGAACAAAGATTTTCGGGTTGGTGACCAGGCGCAAAAAACTGGCCGCAACCATTGGCAGGAGCTTCAGGCTCGCGCCTTTGCCACAAGCGGCAATGGCCTCCTCCAAACATGTGTAGGCGATTTTATGATGAGGATGATCGCTCCGTGAAACCGCGAGCAGCACGTTGACGTCAGGCGTCATCGTCGGCGGCATCCAGCATGGCCTTGTTGCTGCGCGGATCTAACCCGACAACCAATCCGCCGCGCCCTTTGAACACGGGAAGTTTGCGTCTGATGACCTTTGACGCAGGGGCGGACGACCGAAGCCTAAGTTGCAACCCTTCCTCGATCAGTCGCGTGAGACTTGTTCGCTGCCGTGCAGCGAGGGCTTTTGCATTCACCAGCAAGGAATCGTTAATGTCGAGAGTGGTCTTCATGGCACGACTATACAGATTTCTGTATATATTGGCAATCCCATCAACTCAAGCGTTGCGATTCATCGACGCGCTGTGGAATACGATTCGTTATTCCTAGTAATCCAATCGCCTTCTTCAAGGTTCGCACAGAGCGAGAATAGCGACGAACAAGCCATGCCCGAACTCGACTCGGAAGCCATCGACTTCCGAGCGGCTTCCGAGTTGTTCACACCGGTGCGCAAACTCAAACGGGCGGACCTGGAAACGCTGCCCCCGGTAACCAAGCATGAAGGACGCAAAGAACTTTGAGATCCGTTTCTGCGGAGTTGACCACTTTGTTCCGCCCCAAAAACAAATCACTTACGAAAGCTTTTCCAAAACCTTCGCGCACCGGATGACCTGTTCACTTAGGTCTTCGGTAACTTCTTCACTGCCTTCATATTCAAAACCGTTGCGCACATCGTGCGCGTCCGCCAACACGCGCCATATGTCAGTGCCGACGGACATCGTATGCGGCAAACACTGAAAAACAATGTACCTGTTTGCGGGTCGAAAGCCTTGTTTGCGCAGCGCCGCCAGCGAAAATGCATAGGCAGCACTGTATCCGAGCAAGAATTTTCCAGACAGTGAAATTCCTGGCGCGCCAGCATCCTGCAAGCGATCTCTGCCGCTCTGGATCTGGGTTGCAATCTCGGATTGGGAGGATGGTTCCTTTTTGAGCTGCCCAATCTTGACCAGATTGTCGAGCTCTTTGTTACTCATCATCGTCCCCGATCAAGACGATTTTCGGTCCCGCCAGGATAGAAACAAGAAAATGATTTTTACTTTTCAGCTTCCGCTGATATTCGGCCGGCCGATAGACGGTAAGTGATATTTTTCGTCCGAGCTTTTCTTCAACGGGTGTCAATTGCGGATAGAGGTCAGCACTGCCAAGCGCTTTGGCGAGTACAAATAGGTCAATATCACTCGTTGCAGTGTCTTCGCCCTTGGCGACAGACCCATAGAGGAAAGCGCGCTCTATTCGACTAATGAACGGCAGAAGCACTTCTTTAAGAATATCCGCCACACCGAAGGTCTTACGAACAATCGCGCTTAACTCAGGGTAAATTGCAGACTTGGTGTTGGCTTTGTAGCGCACAACCCGACCGATGTTTTCTCTTACCAACAGACCTGCATCCGTCAATTTACCAAGTTCCCTTTGCGCCGATGCTGAGCTGAGGCTTGTCGAAGCCATTAATGCACGAAGATGAATACCGTCTGGCCGCATAAACACGTTGCCCAGTATGGCTTTTGTTGCTTTCGAGAACAAAGCGTCGCTGATTTTGCTCATGCGCTGTATTTTAGCTCAACTGCGCTAACTTTGAGCGCAGACGGAGCGTCGCCGAAATTTGGATGAACCAGCGCACCCTACTTCCAACTTATAGTTCTGTCGTCAATTTATCCCGTTGCGCATTGAGGCGTTTCACCGGAATCCGCTTCACATGCACAAGGTCGCGCTCGTCAATTGTCCAACCCTGTACCTACGCGATCCAGATTACCCAGTTGTGCGCGACCATGGGTATCCAGCTTTCTATGACTGTACGTCCTTCAAACCAATGCATTAGCTCGGTTTTGGCTGGGTCGTCGGACTCGCACAGCGCTGAGTAATCTGAATCGCGCAGATACAACTCGGAACTCATCGAGCAATGGGGCAGCGGCATACATCGCATGACGGCGACGTGCAACGAAGCCGGGCTTCAGGTCCCCGCGCCGGAGGAAATCGGAACTCGTTTTCGCGCAACGTTCTAGACCGAGCGCAAAGGTTCGCCCATCGTGGAGTCAACAGATAAGGCCATTCTGGACGCCATGTCCCGCTACAAGCCGCATGTATCGTCTAATTTGGCGAGCCGTTTGTCGAATGTGCCAAGCGGCAAATGGCCGGCCTTTCGCGCGAGTTCAAGCACCAGGCAATCCGAGAAACCGAGCGAAGGACGCGCCTGAAAAATTGCCAGCGCCAACGCGACTACGTCCGCGTCCTGTAGCGTTAAGCTGTTGTGATTGAGTAACAGCTCGATTGCTTTCGCGATCTGTGCCGGTGTTCGTTCATAGACTGCATCCAGCACCCAAAGCGTTTCGACCAAGACGACGTGCGACACCACGCTCCATTTTCAACGAAAGCTTCGGCGGCGACTACTTGCTTCCCATCGTCTCGCACCAACAAGCGCACCAGCAGGTTGGTATCAACGGCGCGCATGCTTCTTGCGCAGGTATTTTCTAATCCCGTCTTTGACGCTGTTTGACGTCTTTGGTTGCCCCTCCGCGAACAGGGCATCATGAATTTCTGCCGAAGTATGCCGTCCGGCCCGACGAACGACGACTTGATCGTTACTCTCATCCCATTCGAGGATCGAACCGGGGCCAACGCCAAGTTTCTTGCGCACTTCGGCCGGAACAGAAATCTGCCCTTGCGTGGTAATTTTCGATTGAGCGATTGACATGAAGAGACATTACCATGGTAATGGATAGTCGTCAAGTGGTGCACCGATTCACCCTTCCTGTGTAGCTCAGCAAGCTCAATACCAGGGCTGCTTTCATCAAAGCATTGCGCGACGAAGACAGAAAGCGGACCGAAGCATGGCTGGACAATAATTTCAGACACGTAGGTGTACGTTCGTCTTTTACGCTCGACGAGCACTTCTTTTGAGAATTTATGCGACGATCACACTCTCCAAATTGGAGCAGTGGTTTCAGACCTTTTTTGAAGGCCTCGCTCGCGAAAATTGGGCATAAAAACTCTTATCGTGACATCGGGATCAGTCTACTAACGCTGGTTTTCGAAGGCAACAATACCAAGCCGGCGTCTTGAGTTGGGTCTACCTTCGCGTCCGGGTAGACGGACAAAACGCTTTTGAGTGCGTCGCGAAGTTTCCATTTGAATTTACGCGAACAAACGGTTTCCGTTCCGAATTGGACTTGCAAGGCTTCCCACGGGACTACCGTGCGCTTGTGCAGCGTAAAGAATCGATAAGTGAGCCAACAATAGAGATCGAGTTCAAAGGGCGATGCCTTTAAGGCGCGCAGTGCGCGCATATCGATAGGCACGCCATTGCTGAATTCATCGTAAAACTTCTGGCTGAGAACGACTGTGGATTCGAAGAGGCCAGCTTGCGCGGGCTTGGACGGATCCCACCAGAGCTGCTGTCGGTCGGCTATTTGCATGCCGTTAACTTCCCAATTCACCGCGTCGATAGTCGGCGTCTTCACCATCGCAATGCGCGAAGAAAACAATCGAAGCATTTGTTCCTTCGTTTGGGTAATGCTGCCGTTTGGGCCGCCGCTGGCATCGTCCAACCCCAATTCATGGAGGAAGGCAGAAAGCGATCTACCGAGTTTTATCTCCGGACTTTTCTGATGCTTTATCTCGCGGCCTAACCAGGCGAGTAACAGGCGCGGCTTTGACCCAAATGGGTACCCAATGGATTTCGCCACATTCGTGACTTTGGTTTTGCCACTCGGCAGAGTTTGTTTTTGTGATTCGAGATACATGCCGGGCTGAATTACCAGCGACCACTCGCCAGAGGTTCTTCCCCATACCGCTGGATTGCCTTTGGGTTCTCGATAAGGCAGAGTGGCTTGCACCATCACGCTGTTGATGTACCCTACTTCGCCGGCGTCCCACGCGTTCTCTTTCTCGATCGCTTGGTACTCTTCGTAGAGTCTGTTGAATTTCTGTTGGCGTGTCTTGGAAAACTGAACGACGTTCGTCGACGGCGAATTCTCTGCGCCCTCCTCGTCTATCGTTTGTTTTTCAGTATCCAAGGAATTCCCTCGAAGAATTTTGATAGAGGATAAACATGCGAAACAATCTTGTCACGAATAAATAGGAACACTTTGCGGTTTTTTCTTCATAAATCTCATTTGCTGGTAGGTACCGACGGGCGGTGGGCAACGAAGTTGTCCACGGCACGGAAGGTTCTAACTATCAGTTTCTTTCAAATTTCTATTTTCTAAAAGCAAGTACTAAAAGCAAAGCTATAAGGGGCCGCTGGAACGCCAGCACTGGCGCGGGTTTCCAGCCAATCGCGTTCCGGATTATTCGCTGGCCGTTCCTGTTTATGCGTGACCTTGTTCTCGTTTATTCGCAAGTCGTTCCCGAATATTCGCAGACGAGCGTTCCTGTTTATGCGTGGATAACTAGGTCAATTCACAGCCTTATCCACAGATCCTGGAAATGTGGACGTAACGACTGCGGCGTTCCCGTTTATTCGTGAGCTGGCTGACAGTGCTGATCTGCCCAAACAGGACGAATGCGTGTTGCGACGTGGCACTTTCCCCCCAAATCCGCATTGGCCGTTCCCATTTATTCGCAAAAACAGCTTCGCCGGCGCCCTCCTCCTTGGTTAATCGGCCAGTCGCTACTTTTGCGCGTTCCAAAATATTCGTGCCATCTGGAACAGGACCCGGTTCAATTGTTCCCACCTTATTACAGGCGTTCCTAGATATTCGCACTCTTTGAACAAAAGCGCCAAAAATATTGCCTTATTCAGAAGAAACACACCCTGTGCATAAAAAACTTCTTAACGTGACACATGCCATAACATTGTAAGTATAGAATGGGGAAATCTTCAATAGTTAAAGGTTTCCGCAATGGATATGGCTGACTCTGGTTTGCCAAAGCAAGTGAAAGGAATTTCACTTGAAGACGTAAGCGCACTCGCTGAGCGTGCAACCAGCGCTGTGCGCAAGGTGCGGAGCCGGATGTTGTCCCCTACTTCTCGCAAAACCGCTCCGGTGCTGACGAGCACCCAAGTGTGTGTGCTGTGTGGGATCGACAAAAACCACATGAACTATCGCCTCACCAAAAAGGATCTCCCTGCGGGGACCATGAAGGGACAACGCAGCTCACGTATGTTCACTTTGGCAGAGACAAGGGTATGGATCAAGGACTATCTTGGCGTCAGACGCCCAGCAGGTGCCAAAGGGATCGTTATCACTGTTGGCAATTTTAAGGGCGGGTCTGGCAAGACCACCACCACCATGACCCTTGGTCAGGGTCTGAGCCTTAAAGGGATGTCGGTTCTCTTGGTGGATCTCGATCCGCAGGGTTCTCTAACAACACTAACGGGATTGTTGCCAGATGCGGAAATTGATGACGAGGCAACCGTAGCGCCATTGTGTTTCGGCGATCAGGAGGATATTCGCTACGCGATCCGTAAAACCTATTGGGATGGGATTGACCTGGTGCCGGCATCGCCTAGCCTATACTCAGCCGAATTCGCGTTACCCGCCAGGCAGTCCAACGAACGGGGATTCCGATTTTGGGACGTCTTGAACCAAGGGCTACAGTCTGTTCGCGACGAATACGACGTTATCCTAATTGATACGCCGCCATCGATGAGCTACCTCACGATGAACGCGCTCATGGCGGCCAATGGATTGATCGTACCCATGCCCCCCAATGCCCTGGACTACGCCAGTTCGGCGCAGTTCTGGTCGTTGTTTAGCGATATTGCCAGCGGACTGCAAAAGAACAAGCAATTTGAGAAATCGTTCGATTTTGTGCACGTGCTGCTCTCTCGCGTCGATATGACCGACGCCGCGTCCGCCGTGGTCCGCGAATGGATTACCGCGACCTATGCCGAAAGGGTTCTTCCAGTTGAGATCCCGAAAACGGCCGTCACATCTGCGTCATCCGCGGAGTTCGGCACGGTCTATGACATTGGTCGATATGAAGGTAGCCAAAAAACCTATCATCGAGCGAGGGAAGCGTATGACCGATTCGCCGAGCTGATAGAGCAGTCAATACTTCAGACGTGGTCAAACCAGGGCGCTTCTTCGCCCGATCTCTTGCTGGCCGCTCAATAGAAGGGGGCGCAAAAATGGCACTTGCTAAACACTTAAGAGAAAAGTCGCTTGGGATCGGTGCGGAATTGGATCAGCCCGATGCAGGGGAGCCGAGATTGAATCGCGCGGCCAAGACTGAACCAGGAAAGATGTTCGCCTATCGGGGCGAGATGCAAGCCAAGGAGATTGAATTTGCAGCCCTTCAGGCGCAGTTGGAACAGTTTCAGGGCAGCACGCCCGTCCGCAAATTGGATTCCACACGGATACGCGTGTCGGAATTTGCGAATCGCCATGAAACAAATTGGGATACGAAGGACTTTCAAGCGTTCAAGCGGGAAATCGCCTCGGCCGGTGGTAACGTTCAGCCAATCAAGGTACGGCCAATCACTGGGGATCCCAATGCCGATTTTGAACTGTGCTACGGTCACCGACGCCACCGTGCCTGCCTTGACCTAGGGCTGATGGTCAGCGCCGAAATCGCGGATGTGAGTGACGGTGAGTTGTTTGCGGCGATGGCCCGGGAAAACCTTCAACGCAAAGACCTGTCCGCATACGAAACCGGCAAGAGCTACAAAAAGGCTCTGGCGAAGGGATTGTACGTAACCCAAGTTCAACTCGCGGCGGCGCTGGGCATGACCCAGGGTCACGTGTCACAGGCGCTCGTGGTGGCCAACTTGCCTGACGACGTGGTGAACGCGTTTCCGTCGGTGCTCGATATCCAGTACCGTTGGGCCGCTGATATCACCGAGCGGCTAGTAAAGGATTCGGAGGGCTTGCTGAGGACTGCACGAGCCCTTGCTGCAGAGCGCGGAAAGCATTCCGGCGGGGAGGTGTTCGAGGCCCTGCTCAAATTGCCCCAAGCAAGGAACATCGAGGTCAAAGTGGGAGGGAAAACGGCCGCCGTCATCAAGTCCAAGAACGGCGTGGTGACCTTGAGCTTCAAGAAGGGAAGGGTGCCGGCGTCCAAAATTAGCAAGTTGAAAAAGCTCGCGGAAGACATACTAAGGGATGGCGACGATTAGCTATTAACGGTTAATATCTGGTCGGTCCGGCCCCAAATATTAACCGTTAATATCCATTAGGCGGTCCCCGGATTGGCCATAAAGGGAAGGGCGCCGGAATCGATTCTGGACCTGGTGCCGGCAGTATTTCTCCTGGATCCACTGAGAACATCAGCAGTATTTGGGGTAGTGACAGCCTCCCTGTTACTACCCCAATTTCGCTTTGGGTTGGACACAACGGGTGTGCCCGTTCTCACTCTGCAAAAGCCCCAAGCGTTGGCTAGGGCGCGATCAAGTTGAAAGCGTTCCCCGTTCGCCCGGCACAACTCGGGCGGTGTTAAATGGTTTAACAACGCTCGCCGTCCATCGTCCAATGACTACAGTGCAAGCCGTCACATATGCATGGAGCCTAGGTCAAAGCGGGCGGGAAAACGGCCGCCGTCATCAAATCCAAGAACGGCATGGTGACCTTGAGACTCAAGAAGGGAAGGGCGCCGGCGTCCAAAGCTAGCTTGTTGAGAAAGCTCGCTGAAGAGCTTTTGGGCGAAGACGACAGCTAGGTATTAACGGTTAATATTAGATCGACTTGGCCGAAGTTTTTGCCGTAAATATTCAAACCGCGATCCCGTCCTAGCGAGGCTTGTCCGGGGCCGCCCCAGGAGCCGGGAAAGAGGATCGAGTGGCCAGCAGCCGTTCACTTTTGTCCGTCTGCCGATATTTTCCCGTGGTCTCAATCGAGGCATGCCCGCAGTTTTCCTGAATGATGCTCAAGTCGGTGCCGCGTTGTGACGCGTGGGTGGCATAGGTATGCCGCAACCAATGCGTTGACGCTTTAAGCAGCTTCTTCGCCTCATCACTCCCTTTGTCCAATTGCGGGATGACGCGTACAAAGGCCTCATGGGCGATCTCGTAGACGGTCGCCGGCGAGAGGGTCTGGCTGGCGTCGCGACGGCCATCGAGGCTGCCAATCAATGCCGCAGGTGGTTGAAGCGCGAAGGGGAGTTCCGCGATCGGGAGTAACCGGTTTTCCGGGGAAACGAGGCCCCGATCGATCCAGTGCTCGATCAGATAGGGGAGCACCCATTCCAGCAGCACGACCTCGCGCACCTTGTTGCCCTTGCCCACGACCGTCAGAAAGAACCCGATTCCGGCATCGGGCGTCTGTTCGCGCGTCAGGTGGTTGGTGGTCGCGCCCGCGATCTCGCTCGCGCGGAGCCCGGTGCTATAGGCCAGCAGGACCGTCGCACAGCGCCGGCGCCCTTCGGGTGTGTCCCGGTCCGCGAGCCACGCGGCCTGGCACTTTTCCCAAAGGGGTTGGGGTAGGTGGCGCTTGGCGAATTGCGGTTTGTGGCTAGGCGGGGGCAGGGCGGTATCGCCAAACGGGTTCGAATCCAGGTAGCGCTGTTCCACCAGCGTCTCACACGCCGATTTTAGGACCGTGACGGCATATTTGATGCTCTCTGGCGACAAGGGTCCGGCGAACGGTCGCCAGCCCTCGCTAAACCGCCTTACTTTCTTCTGTCGCTTCCCGCGGCGGATATCCTCAGGGGTCAAGGTCGCGATCCAGCGCTCGGGCGGGAAGGGCGCCATCAGGAAGGCGACGTAGGCATTGGCGTCATCGGTGTTGAGCGACGAAAACGCCTTGCCCCGTTCGACCACCGCCCAGAGCAGGGCGCGTTCCAATTCCTTACGGTAGGCGCGCAGCGTCTTCGGTTTGTACGCGAAACGCGATAGCACGAAGTGAATCGCCTCCAGGTCATTTTGCGCATTGATGCGCGCGGCGCGATCCCCCCGGTTGCTGCCCTGCGAGCCGTCCAGCGCCGGCACCATGGCCAGCCGCTCCAGTGGGGCGACGCTCGTTCCTGGGGACGCGAATAAAGGCGGGGAGGGCAGGGGGGTGAGCGCACGCGCCTCGACGGGAACCAGTTCTCCCAAGGTGCGGCGATGGGTGTCGAGGAACGTGAGCACCGCTGCCGCCTTGACGGCGCCGACCCCCGACAGTTGATCGAACCAGCGCGGGCCCGCGCGCAACAGGGCCGTAAAATCTCCCATGGTTTTGACGTGGGCGCGGCGAAGGGTGCCGGCCAGGCGCGGTTGAAACCACCAGGCGACGAGCGAGGCGGGCGTCGGGCGATCGGACAGCGCCGCTAACGCGTCGACCGCGTCGATCGCGGCGTCAACCAGAGCGGTCGTAGGGCGCGTGGCCGGCAACGGGACTTCGGCCTCGTAGGCCTCGAGCTGTTCGCTAAAACGCCAGCCGGCATAGCCGCGCCGCGCGACAAATTCATCGAAGGTCTCCCGCAGGCGGGGCGGCCGCGGCGGGCGGACGGGGGGCACGTAAAGCAGACTCTTGGCAAGGTCGCCCCGGTCGGCGCGCTGCGCGCGCAGCTGGGCGCGCGTGAGAATGTCGCGGTGCTTCCGCATAGCCACGCGAGCATCGGTCGTTCCCAGGTAGCGCTCAGCCGCCTCGCCAAGGTCGAGCCCAAGGAACGCAGATTTCAAGAAAGCGACCTCATCGGCGCTTAACACCGGCGTCGGCCTAAGGGTTTGATTCAGCAAGCTTTGGGTGGCCATAAACGCTACTTTAGATGGGTCATTTTCGTCTGTGATAATAATAGTTATCACCAGTATAGCAGGGTTTTGAAGGGCAGGGCGGGTAAAAACTCGCGGACAGAGAATTGTCCTCTGCCGGGACACAAAAATGTCCTTTCTCGGGAATGTCGACGCTCCGCTGTGTTGGGAAAATTCTTTGTCCAGACCTACAAGTCGGCGCGGTGCCGCCATGGACATTTCCGGGACAACATTGCGTCGACCCAAAGGGTCAGGACATTTTTGTGTCGCGCCGACAGACACAAGAATGTCCCCAACAAGCGAGAGCCTTACGATCAAGTGATGAAAATCAATCACTTGTCGACATGCAAATAGGGACAATTTTTTGTCCGCGTCCTAAAATGTAGCCATCTGATTGCCCTAGTCACTGGCGTGCCGTCGTGGCCTACCTCACGGCATGGCATTGCTGATGCCGCGGGCGTAGCGGTTCGCGCCGGGATAAAGGCAGTAAATGGCAGGGTCGCATAGCGGGAGGCCATGGTCCCGTTGCTGCGCGACAACGTGTTGGACAGTGACGGCGGTCGCGTCCCCACGCAGAGCCTCGGTCCTTCAAGTATTATTTCCACTCACCTTTCAAGCCCTTCCTGACCTCATGTCCATCCCCTCGATCGACAAAGCCGAATTCGGCACCCGCGTCAACCTGGTGCTGTCACCGGCACAGCCGGTCAGATCTATCGAGAAACTTAAAGGTCGCGACCCAGAGATCGAGCTCATTGAGCAGGCGCTCTATGCAGCCGGCCGCCATGTGTTCATCTACGGCGACCGCGGCGTCGGCAGAGCTCGCTCGCCGCGACCGCGGCCTTTCAATACCAGTCTTCTGACGCGAGCCCCATCTTTGTCGGGGGAAGTGCGGACGATACGTTCAAGTCCATCATCGCCAACGTGGCCAACAAGGCTCTGGGGCGAAGCCGCACCGAATCGGTCAAGGAAACGAAGTCGTTCGGGCTGGAGTGGCGCGGCCTCAAATGGACCGAAGGCCAGGAGGTCACACCCCTAGATATCGTGGCCCGGATCCAGTCGGTGGGGGATGCAGCTGAGTTGCTGCGCGAAATCGCGGCTCGCCATTCTGCGAAGCCCATCATCGTCATCGACGAGTTCGACACCATCGCCGATGAGGCGGAACGCAGTAAAGTTCGCGAGCCTCGTGAAGCACCTGGGCGACCAGGGAACCGATATCAAGTTCATCTTCACCGGCGTCGCGGAAAGTCTGGAAGCACTCATCGGCGCCCACCAATCGGCTCATCGCCAATTGGCACAGATCGAGCTGGCGAGACTGCCGTGGGAAGCGCGTCGCGAGATTGTGGAGAACGCCGCCAACGCCTTCGATCTCTCTGTCGACAACGACGTCAACTGGCGCATCGCCATGGTAAGCGATGGCTATCCGTTCTATGTACATCTCATCACCGAACGGATGCTTTGGGCGGCCTACAACGAAGAGGAGCCGACCACGGAACTCAGCTGGGCGCATTACCACTCGGGTCTCCGCGCCGCAATCGCGAGCATCAACGCGCAGTTAAAACAGCCTTATGAAAAGGCCGTCACCCATCGAGAAGAAAACTATGAGGATGTGGTGTGGTCGACCGCTGACGGCGACGACCTGGATCGCTCGCTCACCGCCATGTATGAAGCCTATCGGGTGATTGCGCGCAAACGCGATCGGCTTGAGGCCATGCCGAAACCCAAGTTCAATGACTTTGTGCGAAGGTTAAAGCAGCCCTCCTTCGGTCGCATTCTCACGCAAGTGCCGAAGCGTCCCGGCTGGTACACCTATACCGAACGCATGTTGCGCGGCTATGTAAGGATGCAAGCCGAGGTCAACAACATTGAACTCACCGGTGAGCGTGAAGCGCCGCGTCAACAGATGCACGTCGCGAACGCTCGCACCGGCACGCATGGTCCCTCCATTCCCCGCGGAGTACGCCAGAGCAAGCGCATTAGCGAGGACAAGTCATAACGTCACGCAGCGCACGGAAAGGACGGATACCCTCATCCGCGTAAAGCCTTAGGGGGCTACGGCAGCCGCTGACCAGCACGGGCACGCGCTAAATTCGTTCATCAACGACGCGGCAAAGCTTTAAGGGAGGTGTATGGGCTTCTTGAGTGCGTTAATCAAAGTGGTACTGGGCAAACCGAAGGGGTCCGAACCGGACGCTCCACCGGATGCCCGCGAGGCGGACAGCGGCGTGGGCTACCGCGTGACGATGTATGGGCCCGGTGGGCGACCGGCTGTCACGCCAGTGGTCTCACCGGTGGAGCTCGCCAACGCCATGGATCGTTATCGGCACGTCATCACCAACGAGCTGCCGGCACTGGCCACGCGCGATCAGTGGTTTGCCGAGACCACGCATGCCCGGCGCGTCAAAGAGAGTTCACCGAAGGCGCTCACCTGGTTGACGCCGTTCGTGCCCATCGAGGTCGCCCGGCATGAGGCCTTAAAACCGATCATCGATGTGGGACTGATGCACGTCGGTCGCGTGCCGAAGACGCTGCGGCAATTGATTCGCGAGCGACGTAAAGCAAAGGCGCCTTATGCGGATCTGTTGCGGGCACTTTATGGGGCCTGCCTCCTTGAGGAGTTTTGCGAGACGATTCGTTTTGAAGGCCACAACGCGATGTTCAGCGCGAGCTTCGTCGACATGAATGAACTCACCGCACTCAAAATCGACTATTTCACATTGGGCTATCGTCACGTCGCCACCCTTCTGCAGACTGACGTGAAGTGGCTAATCGAAGTGTTCGGAGAGCCTCAAGAGCATCAGTCGTTCGCGAGCGTGTGGCCGCACGTTTCACGAAACGCGATCGCTCGCTATTGCTGGGGCGAAGTGCACACCCGGCAGAAACATAGTTCCGTCAAACGCGCAGCGCCTGAGGCGATGGAGCATTGGTTGCGGGAGACCTTGACCCGTAACTTGGGGTATCAGCAGGAATATCGGGATCGGATCGCGGTGCGCGAACCCTTCGTGCCCCAGGCGCCCGTCGATATTGAAGCGGCGTGGGCAGCGATGCGCGTGCCATTCGCGGTCGCTGATCTGGAGACGACAGGGTTTTCCGCGGCGTCATGCGAGATCATTGAAATCGCCGCGGTACTGGTGGATCCGGATGGGTCGATCACGGGCGAAATGTCGGTGCTGGTGAAACCCGTAAAACCGATTCCGACCGAGATTACTCGCCTCACCGGCATTACTCAGGAAGAGGTAGATCGCGCTGGGTTGGCGTTGGCCGAGGCCTTGACGCGGTTCAAGGCGGCGGTTGGGGGAAGAGGCGTGTTTTTCCATAACGCGCCATTTGATCGTGGGTTTCTCGTCGCCGGCACCGCGACCTCCGGCGTGCGGGTGACGAATGCCATTTTAGATACGCTACCCGTGGCGCAAACGGCCTGGCCAGACCTCGCGAGCTACAAACTGTCGACGTTGGCGAGCTATGTGGGGGTGACGACACCGCCACATCGAGCGCTTGCGGATTCTCGGGCCGCGTTGGCGGTGCTGCTGGCGGCGCGGGCTAAGGCCAGTCAGGATCCGGCACCGGTGGCCATCGCGACATGAGGAGCGCGTGCGACCGATGAGTGTGATTGAGATTCGCTCGCAGACATTCGTTGGGCTGCGGTTGCCAGGCTCTCGAAACAGAACATCGATAGGCGCTATGTCGGAGCGGACAAGAAGATGGCGCTCACCTGTACGGATGCGTTGACCAAAGCAGCATTGGCTGCGGGCATTCCAACCTTCTCCGCGGTGGAAACCCCCGTGCGGCGCACGCAGGGACTCTGAGGCCACTATTCGCCGGTGGACGATGCGGCCTGGAAGGCGACCGAGTTGATCGTCACAGTACTCAACGGCTCGGACATGCCCGGCGATATTCCGCACGTGGTGACGAGCCAAAGTATCGTCATTAACTTGCTATAAATATTTCCGCCCAAGACTCAGCTAAAAGTTGAACTTATGCGCCAAATGGCGCACTATAACAAGACAAATGACACAACTAGGAATAGACAATGGCTGAAGTGCTGGAGGCGATGGGCGGGCTTAGGACCTTGAAGGTGGCACCGGCCAACACCCAGGAATGGGTTCAACGGATTGTTGCGGGTCTTCCCGCGCAGGCGGCCTTGGCTTTCAAGGGCGCATTGGGACTGAACAACGACCAGCTGGGAGCCCTCCTGGGCTTAAGCCGGCGTTCGGTCAATCGCCTCACGCCCGCCAAAGCCGTCTTACCGGCGGTTGCCGGCGACCTCCTCTATCTGTCCTCATGCATCCTGGCACTGGCGGTGGACGTCTTCGAGGACCAAGACGCCGCCACCGCGTGGTTGAAGTCGCCGCAACGGGCGTTGGGCAATGCCGTGCCTTTGGACATTGCCACGACCGATATTGGCGCGAGAGAAGTGGAAGCGCTCCTGGGCCGGATCGAGCACGGTGTTTACTCCTGATGAAGGCGTACCGCTTGGTGAAAGCCAAGCATGCATTGGATGCCTTCAACGGCGAAGGGGCGAAGCTCTATGGCGGTCGCTGGAATGCCGTCGGCACCCCGATGGTCTACGCGGCCCAAAGCCGCGCGCTCGCGGCGATGGAGACGCTGGTCCACACGGCCGGCGCTGACCGCCACATTCAATACGTCATGTACGAAATCGAGATTCCGGACCCGTTGGTTCGGACTTTCGACCGTAAGAAACTCCCGTCGGATTGGCAAAGCCTGACGCCGCCGGCGAGCTTGCAGGCAATCGGCTCAGCGTGGCAGGCGAGCCAGCAATCGCCGGCGCTCCTGGTGCCCTCGGTGATGATTCAAGAGGAATGCTGCATCCTCTTGAATCCCGAACACCCGGGCACCCAGGATATCCAAATCTACTATCCGACGCCGTTCGAGTTTGACGGCCGCCTCTAGCTGAAACGTCCCATTGCTGCCGCCGAGGACCACCAGTGCCCAATCCCATAGCTCCCCAGGGGACCTTCTCGCCAGCATCGGGGCCAGTGCGCTATTGCCCAACCGGGCGCAGTAAAGTCTGTCGCACTCCGGCGTCCCGCCTGTGCGGCGGGGCGCGTTTTTGGGGAAGGGGTTGGGGCTGTTGGCTGTTAAAACGCGCGCGGCATACCTGCCGCGCGCGACGCGCAAAAGATGTCCCAGCCGGAAACCAGCCGGGACATCTTGCTTACTCGCTCGCCTCAGCCTCCGGGGAGCGTTTCTGCTTGTGCCCCCTGCACCACTGCCCGGAGCATTGCTGGTAGCCAACCTGTGCCCACCGCCAGCCGCTCCGCTTCGCCGGCCAGATCGTTCTTCTTGAGCTTGGCCAGCCGCGCCGCATGCTCCGGTGCGAACACCTGTACCGCCTCGATGGCTTTGGCCTTCGACACATGGGCGAAGTAGCCTTCGGCGGTTGGTGTCCACCACGGGTGCATGTCGAGGCCTACCGCCTGCGCCAGTGCGGATGCAGGCAATGTGTCTTCGCGTGGCGTCACCGCGCCCACCGTCGCAGCTACGCACACCGCCAGCAACGACAGCAGTTCCTGCTGTGGCAACGCCAGCAGTTCCGCGAACAGTGCGTCCGGGTCACTGGGTAGCCGTGCCGACCACGCCTGCCGTACTTCCCGCAAGCCGATCAGGGCGTGCGACTGCGCCACGTCCGGCGCAAATGTATCCAGTCCATCCTGCGGCGAAGCGCTGATGTTGATCGGCTGGGGTGAAAACGAGCGGTCCGAACGGTAGCCATCGACCACCACGCGCAGCGCAAGGCGATGCACCACGGCCACCAGTGCTACTTGCGGATGGCGGGCGACCTCTGCTTGCAGCGCCGCCGTGCGGTGTGCGCTCAAGCGCCGCGCCAGCTTTTCGGAAATACCGGGCGCTATCGGTTCTGCCTCGCCTTCGCCATCACTATCCGCCTGCATGCCTTGTTGTTCCTGCGCCCGCAATGCCTTGGCCTCGGTCTCGCGCAACAGCCCGCGATGGGTGATTACCCCGCCGGTATGATCGACAGCCACGATAGCTCCGGCCATCGTCAACACCTCGGGCGCAAACACCAACAGCGATTGTTCGATGATGTCGAGTTCAACACCAAGTTTGTCGCTTTCCGCGTAGAGGGGCGAGGCTTCTTCTTCCGCGATGTCCTCGGCATCGTCGGCATTCAGTCTGTCGTCGATGGCCTGTAGCCGCGATTGCAGCTTGGCGATGCGCTTGGCCTCCGTCTTGTTCGGTGTGCGCCGGTCACGGCGGGCGCGCTGGAAGCCGTGCAGTTCCGCCGATGTAATGCGCGGCACCGTTTCGACCCATGCCCAACCTTCCGCACGGGCACTGTCCGCAGCGGCTGCAAGTTTGTCTCGCGCCAATGTATCCAGCAATGTCGCATCGGAGAGGAACACGCCCCGTGTGTCGTCCGAGAACAGGTCGCGCCGCACACCACCGCCTGCGGCCTCGTAGGTCTCGATGCCAACGAATCGCGCCAGTGCATCGCGCGTGGCGTCGATCTCGCGTTCGGTCAGGTGCTCGCGCAACGCCTGCGCGCTACGCTGCCACTGCGGCGCATCATAGAACGCCGCCTCCTGTGCGGTGTGGTCGTCCGTGATGGCGAGCGCCATTAACTGGTCGAGCGTGACAGTATCGGCACGATAGTCGGCCAGCAGGCGCGGCGAGACATTTGCCAGCTTCAAACGGCGCTGCACTACAAGCGGTGTCACACCAAAATCAGCGGCAATATCTTCGACAGGCCGACCTTCGGCCACCAACGCGGCGAACGCCTCGAACTGCTCGCCGGGGTGCATGGCCTCGCGCTGCACGTTCTCGGTCAGGCTCACGGTACGTGCCGACGCATCCGGCACCACCAGGCAAGGTACGTCATGGGTCTTGGCAAGCTTGCGCCGTTTCGCCAGCAGCTTCAATGCCGCCAGCCGTCGCTTGCCTGCGACGACTTCGTAATGCTCGCCATCGCTCGATGCGGTGACGGTGAGGTTTTGCAGCAGGCCGACGCGGGCGATGCTCGAAGCCAACTCGGGAATCGACGCGTCGCCGCACTTGCGCACGTTGCGGCCGAAGGCCGCAACTGCGACAGCGGAACCAACAGCAGTTCCTGTGCCGTAACGGTAGCAGCGGCAATTGCCTGCAGCGGCGGTTTTCTTGATGGGTAACGGTGTTCATGGTGATAGCTCCTATCCCTTGCGGGAAGTTGAAAACAAGAATGGATGAAGAAAAACTGGTTATCGATTTCACGGTGTCGTTGTTTGCATGCGCGGCCCTCCTGTGGTTTTCAAAATCGACCGGATTCCAAGATTCGGAGCCCGGTGTTGGCTTTGGTTTGTTCGGCGCAGTGACCTGGGCTGATCGCTGTTGCCGCCGTCTTTCCTGAGTTCATCGCCCGCGAACAACCGGGCCAGCAAGGGCGTTGCCGTCAAGGAAGAAGCGCAGGGTTGGTGCGGCCCGCAGCCGCAGGCGAGGACACGGCCCTGCGCGCCTTGACGGACGGGCACTGCGGGCTACGGTCGCGGAATCAGCGATGAAGGAGGGGAAAGACGGATGACCGGCCTGCGGCCAGAGAGGCGACGGACCAACGCCGCGCGGCGAGCGCCCCTGCGTGCCAAGGGCACGCCTGGCTGGAGGTAAACAAAGCGCGCAGCCTTTACTGGACGTCAAGGACGCAGCAAAAAAGGGGGGCAATGCCCCCTCGGGCTACAACAGCCCGCGTTCCGCCATAGACAGGATGTCGCCGCCGGCGACGATCAGGTGATCCAGCACTCGCACGTCCACCAGCGCCAGTGCCGACTTCAGCGTCTGCGTCAGCATCTCGTCAGCGCGCGACGGTTGGGTCGAACCGCTGGGATGGTTATGCACCAGTATTAGCGCAGCGCTATTCCTGGCCAAGGACTCCTTGACCACCTCGCGCGGATACACCGATGTCTGGCTCACCGTGCCGCGAAACATCTCGACGAATTCGATGACGCGGTTCTGTGCATCCAGATGGATGATGGCGAACACCTCGTGCTCCAGCGCTCCCAGCTTCACCCGCAGGAAGTCGCGCACTACCTGCGGCGAGTTCAGGACTTCGCAGTTGCGCATCTGTCCTGCGAGCACACGTTGCGCAGCCTGCAACACCTCGTCGGCATTGGCCGGACGGTAGTGGCCCGCGACATCGCGAACGAGAAGGGAAGAATCGAGAGAATGAGTGCGTTTCGACATGATCGTGCTCCAGTCCGAATCGGGCGGGATTGCCCGAGACCGGAAAAGCACGCCGCAGCGCAAGCAGTCAGGGATGACAAACGGCCGCCAGGCCGCAAGCAGGCGGAGCGTGCGCAGTCCTTGACGGCGAGACCGGCGTGGTACGGTGAATCGAACAGGCAAGCCTCCCGCTCCTTTCGGCGATCTCCAGCCCGACCTTTGCCCAGATCTGACACAGCGGCGAACGCATTCGCCTTCTGCGCAGTAATGCGCACGAGGAACTCGCGCGTATCGTTGTGCCCGTACCTGTAACTATTACCGCAGGTTGGGATACTGCCGATAGTGATTTCCCACCTGAACAGGTAGTGTCATTGGCTGGTGATTTCGGCATACTGATAAAGTTACTACCTTTGGAGAGGCCCGCGATGAAACCTGACGAAGAAGAGAAGAAGAAAAAACCTCACGACGACGAGCACAAGCCGCCGCACCCGCCACATCCGCCGCCTCCACCGGCGCCCGGACCGGACAAGCCACCAAAGCCGCCACATCACCGACCCGTCGGATAGCATGCAGCCATGGTGGGAGCGATGGTCAAGGCGGTACGATGATGAGCTTGATCGCTTAAGCAAAGGCGGTATAACCTTTGCCAAGGATGAGCAGGAGTGGCAAAAGGGCCGGCTGGTTCTAAATCTGAGCTATACAGTCGCCGGTGAACCTCTGGAACTTGTCGCTCATTTCCCGGACACTTACCCATTCACGCGCTTCGAAATTGTCGCTCCCAAATTGGATCTTGTCCGTCATCAGAATCCGTTTGGTAAGCATCTTTGCTTGATTGCTCGTTCCACCAGAAACTGGAACATTGATGACACGCTGGCTGATTTCCTGCTTGCGCGTGTTCCCTTGCTGTTGGAGCTCGTAAAAGCACCCGCGAACTCCAACGCAGGACAGGAGGAGCCACAGGGTGAGCCGTTCACGGACTACTATCCATACGTAACTGATACCAGCGTTATGGTGGACAGTGGATGGAAACTTGATCCCAGTATTACGGCCGGCCAATTAATAGTTACAGGCAGCGCGAACCCCATATTTAGGGGGGCAGTTGTCAGGGTGACTAGAGACGGAACGACCCTGGCTGCAGCCGACCCCGCGATTGCCAAGCTTTTCACTACAACCTTTCAAGGACGCTGGGTGCGCTGGCACGAACCGATCAAAAGTGACACTTTCAAAGGAATTCTTGGTGTTATAGCCACCAAATTTCCTTACTTGAAGGTTCCCAAGTTCGGCACTGGCCGGCAGCCGCTGCCTGAGGTGATTGGCGTCGTATTCCCCGAAGAAGTCCGCCAAGGTGAGTTTGAGGACGGCTGGATATTCTTGATTAGAGACAGTCAACATGAACCATATCTTGCGCGAGCCGTCCGTGCGGGACGTATAGACGTGACGGGGCGAATACCGGAATTGCAGGGGTTGCAAGACAAGCGTTTCGCGGTCATCGGCCTCGGGGCGCTTGGCGCACTCAGCGCTATAGAACTCGCTCGGTCTGGCGTGCGCGAGCTCCGCATGGTGGACCATGATTTCGTTGAAGCAGGCACCACATGCCGGTGGCCGCTAGGGCTAACTGCTGCAGGCAAAATAAAGTCAGATGTTGTACAGAAATTTGTTTCCGCGAACTATCCTTACACTCAGGTTATCGCCTTCAATGGGTTAGTGGGTGGAGCGTTGCCTGGTTTTAAATATACCGATCGGGCCAACCTTGAAACGCTTCTTGACGTAGACCTGGTGTATGACGCAACAGCGGAAACTGGGTTGCAGTACTTCCTGAGTCGCTGCGCCTTCGAAAGTAAAATTCCATATCTTTCGGTATCAACCACCTCCGGCGCATGGGGCGGACTGCTTACGCGTATCCGGCCGGGAAAAACGGCAGGGTGCTGGACTTGTCTGCAGCATGCCTTCAACTTGAGTCAGATTCCAACACCGGCGGATGACCTAACGGGAAGTGTTCAAGTTCAAGGATGCAAGCCCCACTTTCACCGGCTCTGGTGTGGACGTCGCATCGATTGCCCTTGCGGGCGTGCGATTCGCGATATCCACACTGCTGGACGGCAAAGGGGCTTATCCATCGGTTCCATGGGACGTGCAAGTCTTGAATTTCCGGGACAACAGCGGCCAAATGATCGCGCCTCAGACGTTGACCTTTCCACTTGAGCGCCACCCCGATTGCAAGAATGATATCGCGCACGCCTAAAGTCTGGCTTCACGGCCAGGCGCATGAATCGCTACAAAAGGAAGCTACGAGCATGCTGCCACTGGAAACTGGCGGCAGCGTGTTGGGTTATTGGGCGCCACGGACGCGTGAGGTTGTGATCGTGTCTATAACAGGACCGGGGCCTGGCGCGCGGCATGAAAAAAATAGCTTTGCACCTGACTATGCGTTTCAGGATTATGAGATTGCGCAAGCGTATGAAAATTCCGGGCGAACGATAACGTATCTCGGGGACTGGCACACTCATCCTGGTGGGGGCACGGGTATGAGTGAACTAGACAGAAGAACGTTAACGCGAATTGCAAAGTCCAAAGCGGCACGAGCCACCACACCAATTATGGCCATTCTTGCTGGACCTCCCTGGGCGGTAGCCGTTTGGCATTACGAGCCGCCAGATATTCTGGCAGGCCGGTTTTGCGCCTCCATTTACCGACTTGAACTTGTCGAGAGCGATATGAATTTGGCGCATATCAAAGATGATTTCCAGAAGCATTAGGCTACGTATTGTGTGCATCCCGCCACGCTGCCGCAACAATCGCGCTTTATCTTTTTACCTCAAACCGCAAATAGTCCATCAGCCGCTTCGACTCAGCAATCTCATCATGCGGCAGAAGCAAGTATTTCCACCGCTTCGTGCCAACCTCCGCTGCGTAGTCCGAGGCGTGTTTGCACCAGCGCGCTGCGGCATCCGCCTTGGCCAGGACCTCTTGCGAGTTGACGTCGGTGCGCGCCTTGGTTTCCACCATGAAGACGATCGAATCCGTTTCCGCAACAAAGTCCGGCACGTATTCCGGCTGTTCGCTGCCGAGTTTGTAATAAATCTGAAACTGCGCCTTCGCCGGCTTGAACCACTTCAACGAATCGCGCTCCAGGATGATGCAAAAACGGCGTTCGGTATCTGAATCGAACTTCTGTAGCGGATAGAGACATCGCTCGAATCCGCCAAACAGCATCTGCTTGATGCGGCTGGTCTCGACGACTGTTTCCCGGAAGTGATGTGCCGTCTGGCCTGCTGTGGCGGTGTAGTTGCAAGGTTTCAGTTCGGTAAAACCACGACTGACCCGCACATCATACGAGGTCGCCTTATCCCAGAAATGCACCATCATCTGCGCGCGGATTTCTCGCGCAGTCACTTTCCGTTCCCGATCGAGCACGTTGCGCGCTTCGTCTTCCGACAGGTAGCTGAGCAGATGCCGCACCATCTGCCCCGCAAGGTCATAGAGTAGGTTGGCGTGTACGAAATAATCGATGTCATCGAAGTCCACCAGGGCATGGACTATGTAGTCCTCAAGCCGCGCTTCTTTCGAACCGCCTTCCGAGGCCAGGGTGAATTGCTCGTTGGTACGCAGCATTTGGCCGACGATCTCGCGCTCGCCCGGCTGCAGATGCAATTGGCTAACGTCCAGATCAAACGGATGAAAACCCGTGGTGACATCGCCTGTCGGTACCACCGCGATACGGGGAATATCGATGGTCTGCTGCACGACGATCTCGGTGGTTTTCGCGACCACAGCGGCCAGATCGATCTTGACCTCGTCCGCGATCAAGGTGCCCTGCAATGGTTTCAGCCGCTCTGTGACCTCGGCAAGAATCTGTCGCTGCACCTCCGGACTGAGCAGCGCGCTACTGGTTGGCACGAGATCGCGCTTGACCTCGTACGTGCTGATAACGTCCATTACGACACGCGCTGCATTGCGTTCCGAATCGGTCGTAAACACTGGCGCGATTGACTCTCCTCGCCCGCCTGCGGGAGAGGGGCCGGGGAGAGGGCGGTGTTCGCATCACTCAACCCCAACCGCGTCATCGCCCCCGAGCCCACTTGCACACTGACCTTATTGTCATCTGCGCTCGGCGCATCCAGGATGACCTGCTTCAACCGAATCGGCGAATCGGAGCGGTTCGCTTCGTCGATGATCTCCTGAAACTTGTCGTGCGCGACGATGTTCAACCGATCCACGGCCGCCACACCCGTACGCTTTCCATACGGCAACCGCAAACCACGCCCGATCGATTGCTCGATCAGCGTGCGCGCATTGGCGGCACGCAGCGGCACGATGGTGTAGAGGTTGGTCACGTCCCAGCCTTCTTTCAGCATGTTGACATGAATGACGATCTCGGTCGGCTCATCCACACTTTCCACGGCCAGCAAACGCGTGATCATTTCCTCTTCTTCCGCGCCGGTACGACTCGAATCCACCTGGATCGCCTTGCCGCCGTAGCGGCCTTCGAAAAGTTTTTCTTCCAACAACTCCTTCAACGCCGCCGCGTGCGTGGTATCGCGGGCAATCACAAGCATGAACGGTTTGACCACATTGACCCCGTTCTCGCGAGCGTAAGTCACCAGCTCCACTTTCGTGGTCTCGTGCAAGCGAATACCATCCTCCAGCTTGGTCTTCTCAATCTCCTCGGGCGTGTGGGCCTTGGCGTCGAAGTTGCGCTGTGTGACCACGGCAGGCTCCTTGACGAAGCCATCCTCCATCGCCCGCGCCAGCGGGTAGTCGATCACCACGTTCTTGAAAGGTACGGTCTTGCCGCTGCCCGCTTCCACAAACGGCGTGGCGGTGAGTTCCAGACCAAACAGCGGTTTCAAATCATTGATCGACCGCACGCCGGCACTGGCGCGATAACGGTGCGACTCATCCATGAGCAGCACGAGGTCGGGCAGATTCGCCAGATGATTGAAGTAGCTATCGCCCAGCACCTCCTTCATCCGTTTGATGCGCGGTTCCTTGCCGCCGCGCACCTCGGAGTTGATCTTCGAGATGTTGAAGATGTTGATGCGCACGTCGTGCGCAAAGCCCCTCGGTTGATTGTCGACTGCAGCACCGGACTGGTCGTAGTTGTCGCCGGTGATGATCAGCGGCGGCTGCTGGGCAAACTCGGCAATGCCTTTGAACACGTACTTCGGCGTATTGGGCGTGAAGTCGGCGATCAGCTTGTTGTAGATCGTCAGATTAGGCGCAAGAACGAAAAAGTTGTTTATGCCGTGCGCCAAATGCAGGTAGGAGATGAACGCCCCCATCAGGCGGGTCTTTCCCACACCGGTCGCCAGGGCAAATCACAGCGATGGAAACTCCCGCTCGAAGTCCTCCAGCATCGGAAAGTCCGCCTTCAGGCTGGCCAAGACGGCAGACACATCGCGCTCGTGACCCAGCAGTTCAGGCGCCGCGTCGAGCGCCCGCACCAGACGAGAGAGAGATTCCGCCTGTGGCGGACGAAGAGACAATCGCCCGCTGACGTGATTGAAGACTCGTGCGTTCAGGACGGGTGTATCCACTATTCGTCCTCCCCAAACAGCCCGCCCTGTCCGGGAACCACTTTCTTGCCCTTCATCTTTCTAGCTCCCTCGCCCGCTTGCGGGAGAGGGTTGGGGTGAGGGCCAGGTGAAGAGGGCGCTGCCATCGGCAAATTCGCCACATTCAAGCTGTAATCGTCATGCCCCCATTCGCACCGCGCCAACACCATCTTCGGTATTTTCTTCAACGTCAGATTCGGCCAGCGCTCCGATGCTTTTGCAGCTGCCACCGTGGAAGGCCGCACAACAAACCAGCAGACTTTGCTCACCACCCACCTCGTCCGACAACGCCTGCAACTGTTCGGCTGAAGATTCTGCGTGGTGACATAAATAAAATCGCGCTCACTGGAATGCCCGTGCTGCCACCATTGCGTTTCCGACGGTGCGTAGGTGAAGCCTTCGAGCTTGCACAGCGCCTCGGTGAGGTGCGCGGCGTTGTACTCGGGGTTGATAACCGGGTTCCCCCAGCGGTCATTGACGATCAGGCTGGGCGCGAGCTTGTAGTACCGGAAGCCGCCGCCGCCTTGCCAGTTCACTGCTTTCGTTATGCCGCCCTTGTCCTCGCCGTCGATGACTTTTTTTAGACGAGGAATGATATGCGTGTGGCAATGCTCACCTAGCTCCACCATGATCCACCGTCGGCCCATTTTGTGACCGACTGCGCCAGTGGTGCCGGATCCGCCGAAGGAATCGAGCACGAGGTCGTTGCGGTTAGTACCGATTTCAAGGACACGCTGGATCAAGCCCTCTGGTTTGGGCGTTACGAAATCATCAGCCAGCGATGAGCTACCCAGCACGGCTCGTACCTCTTTTCTTGCCGCATCGGTATGGCTCGCGTATTCATGGGACCAGAGCGTTTGCGGAACCACGCCTTGATTACGTAGCAAATGTTTATATCGCTTGAACGACGGCGTTTTGCCGAGACCGTCCCCAAACCAAATGGAAACCTTCACCCGTGCCGAAGGTGTTCATCTTTGGAATACGCCCAAACGCGCGTTTTACTTGGCAAAATCTCGTCGCCAGTATTGGGCTGGCTAATTGCGTAATACAGGTTGGGACGTTCTTCAAACGATTTGCTACAGGTGTAATCACTGTTACGGAAAACTCCCTTTTCGTCCTCGAACTTGTATTGACGATCCTTTTCTTCAGTCCTGGGGATCAAATTTCTCTGCCACTTCTCGCTCTTACGGTAAACCAGCAGATGGTCGTGCATCGGCGCAATAGATTTATGGTCGTTAGCGACGGCATATTTTTTCTGCCAAACCACGTTTGCGACAAAGTGCACACGCCCAAATACCTCATCACACAACACCTTGAGGTAATGCGCCTCGTTGTCATCAATCGTGATCCAGAGAGAACCATCATCCGACAGCAAGTGCCGGATAATTTCCAGCCGATCCCGCATCAATCCCAACCAAATCGAATGCTCCAGCCCGTCGTCGTAATGGGTGAAGGCGCTGCCTGTGTTGTAAGGCGGGTCAATGAAAGCGCATTTCACCTTGCCTGAAAACTCCGCCTCCAGCGCCTTGAGCGCTAACAGGTTGTCGCCGAAGATGAGTCGGTTGTCGAAGATGTCGGCATCCGAAACCCGATGCTTGGCGTGATAGGACTTCTCTGGGTCTTCCAGCAAAATGCGCGGCTCCAGCCGCGGGCGTTTTTCCTTGCCGATCCACGTAAGCTCGAGCTTTTGTTTGTTGGTCATCAATTACACGCTACTTAGACCCGGACACGCGCGCGTTCGCGCGCCTGCAACTGTGCACGTATCTGTGTATAGAGTCGCGCCTCTTCGTTTTCGCGGTCGCTCATACGGATCACCAACGCATAAGGTTCTTCTTCCAGCACAAACGGCGGGACGCCCCATGCAAAATCGTTTCGGGTCACCGCAATGAACAATCTATCCTTGCGGGTCCGCTTAATCGCCCAGGTAGATGCCTGCACTGTTCCGTAGGCGCGCTTCTGGGCACCGTAGGTAGTTTTGTTGCAGTTAATTTCCTTGATGCTTTCCACTTCTTCAACTGTTGCCTTGTCGAATGCGGACACGGCATCTTCAAGAGTCCCAGCTTCCACCAGTCGGAACTGGAAACGGGTGGCCTTGTAGTCGAGGCGCGTTGTCCGGACCGGCGGGCAGTGTGCGAATGCGACGGTGATTTCACGTCTCCGACTTTTTCTGGGGCCGCTGTAGAAACTCTCTGGAATCGGCACTTCGTAGAAGTGATGATGCTTGTCGATGCCCGCCGATTCAGCAATCAAAATTACCTCCTCCTCGGTGGATCGGTACAAATTTGAAACATCGACCATACCGTAGCCGACAACCTGTGCAAGTTGCTCCTCTTTCCCACCAAAAAGATCGTGGCTTGCTGCTGGAATCTTTCCGCTCGCGATCAACAGAGCGCGGAGAAGATTCATACTTGCATTGGGTACTTCAGTCAACAATCGAGCAGCAGCATGAGCGACATGAGGGGCCGCGAAACTTGCCTGCTCTTTCGAGAGCAATCGTCCCTCAGCAAAACCCTTTTCGGTGGACAATTCACCCATCCACCGATTTGACACCTGATCGGTACGGGGATCGATGGCTTGGTTTCCGCCGTATGCGACAAGTTCCGGCTTTATGGCACCCTTTACAGAGAAACCACACCGCGTGAATGATGATGGCTGGTCTCTTTGTGCAATCGGGTTTCTGCCAAGTCATTTGGCCAGCGCCATGCCTTGTGGCCCCGATCCCAGCGTGCAAGACTTCCAACTGTAAGCGCGTTTAAGGCTGGCGCTGGATCGATCAGCCTGGCTTCGTCTCTGAAAAGGTAATGCGGATATTCGTTTTTCAACCAATCGATCGGTATATCCACGAAGTTTCCCGTCGGTACGACAAAGAGCACATCCAATTCACGCGCCAGCCGGTCCAGCGTGTACGCAAGACCACCAACTCGCCCTCCAAGGTATGGTTTATTTAGGTTCCCGTAGGAAAGGTTAAAGACACGGCAGCCATAGTTCTCGTGAAAATACCTTACTGCTTCATCGACGATATTTTCAATGAATCGCGCGTCGGATTCGGCATTGTGATCGAGCACGCGCCCGCACAATAGACGCAACTGGGGAATGAACTCCTTGGCCTGGGCACATGCTTCGACATCCCCATAAAGCGCGATGCCGGCCACCAAGGTCCCATGACCGTCCTGGTCATGGGAAGCTTTGTCAGGAAGCAAGAAGCCCTGTGCATCGCCCAACGACGGTGCGAGCAATGGGTGTCCTTCGGCAATGCCGCTATCAAGTACCGCGACCAATGGGGCATCACCCGGTGGCGCGGCTTGCCTCACTTCCTGAATATCGAGCGTCATGATATCCAGTTCCAATCCCAGTCGTGGCGGCAGGTCGGCCGTGCGGACGTCGCGATGTGTCAACACAGATTCAGCTTGTGCCCGGTGGAGTCGTAGCCGATAGGCGACAACGTCTTCTACGTCGATACGATCCAGTATTGCGACCCCCTCTTTCCGCAGCCACGCATTGAAGGCTATTGTCATTACCTCGCGCTTGTCGCGTCGCCCAAGGGGCCACAACTCCACATCAAGGATGAAAGGCTCCTGAATCGGTAACCCTTCGCGCCTCAACGCCCAGCCCATGCGATCTTCGGGCGTCCAGTGATCGAATGCTTCTAATGCATAGAGGATGTTGGCGTACTTGGGCTTCTTACCATCAACAAGTTGGCTAAGTCTCGCCTCAAATTCATCAAGTGCATTCCTGTCAGCAAATGCAAGCGCGTAGCCACCATCTTCTTGGCTCACAACCTCAACGCCGGGGAACGCTGTTTCAATTTGCTCGGGTGGCATCACTCCAACTTTGAGTTTGAAAAGCGGCCTGTCGTCAAAACCGCCAACGTCGCGTTCTGATTCCTTAATCGCGGTGGTCAGACTCTCTTGAAGCCTGCGCGCATGGGCAGGCACATCCGAAGGCGGCGGTGCAGGGCGAAAAGTACCCGGACGCTTTTGCTTGACTGGTTGCTCGCGCTCAATCCTTAGGTGCGGATAGGCCTCCATCACTTGTTACAAGGCGCCTGACAATTGACGCTTTCTGTTCAACTCACGCTGCTGAGCTTTTTCAATATGGCGAAGTTGGAGGAACTCCTGCCCTTTCAGAATCATGTCCTTGATCGCATGCCGTAACACGCGCTCCACGTCGGCGTGGGACATTTCCGCGAAATATGGAAGAACCCGAGTGTCTTCCAATTCAAAGTCTCGCCGTACACCGCGCAATTTGATAGTCAGAAGCTGCGCAAGCTGCGCTCGCGTAGGTAGGTCGAATATAAGCACTTCCTCAAAGCGTCGCCAGATCGCAGAATCGAGCATGCCTTCGTGGTTAGTCGCTGCAATGATGAGGCTCTTGCCCTGATAGGCGTCAAGCATTTGCAGCACAGCGTTGACCACGCGCTTGAGTTCGCCGTGTTCGCTGGTATCCGACCTCTCCTTACCTAAAGCGTCAAATTCGTCGAAAAGCGCCACCATCGGAGTCGAATCGATAAAGTCGAAGACCTTGCGCAGATTACTGGCCGTTTCGCCCAAGTATGAAGACACCACACTGTCAATCCGAATGAGCGCGAGCGGAAGGTTCAGTTCCGTGGCCACGACCTCTGCCGTCAGAGTCTTGCCGCAACCGGGCGGGCCGCAAAATAGCATTTTGTCTGCGGGACGTAAGCCGTAACTTCTGAGCACATCAGCGCGGTGGTGTTGTTCGAGTATGTCTTCGATGACCTGCTGGTTTTCTTCGGAGAGAACGACTTCTTCCATACCGCGCGCAGGATCGCGAAGACTGAGGAGCGGCAGGCCCCGCTCTTGATCCACAGGGATGCGTTCCGCGAGTCCGCGAGTAGCGGTTGATATAGTGCGAAGGCTACCGCCATAAAGGATCTGCTCCAGGTCGTTGGCGAGCAAATGATGTTGCTTTTGGCGCTCCTCGCGGATAATGGCTTCGGATGCTTGACGGAAAGCAGATGTGTCTCCGGTCGCTCCCGCTTTTACCAATTGCCTCAATATCTTGCCGCTGGCCATGACGCTCCTCCTTCACTGAATCGAATCTGTTTAGTAGTCTACTATCTGCGCTGACTCATTGGACAAGTAACGCACGTTACGCAGCTAAACAGTTGTACCGTCTTCAAGTGCGGGAAAACTTAAGCCCTCAATCTCCTGCAGCGACTTCCCCGCAATCCCTTGTAAATCCCCATACATCCCCACCGTCGCCCCCATCACCCGCTCAATCTGCTCTTCGCGTTTCGCCCATTGCTTCGTGATGGCTTTCTTTTCCTTATCGAGGTCCTCCTGCATGGTGGAAAACGCTTCTACGATGGCCTCCACGCGCTGGCGGAAACGCGGGCCAGTAAGGTATTGGTAGACCATTTCCGTTTTGGTCTGCTGACCTTCGGTGACCTGCCGCGCAAGGGCAAGCTCAAGCAATGACTGGCGCAAGATCATCGCCACCGGCAACGCGGCGCGCGGGTGCGTAACCCAGACGCCCTCTACCATTTCGAAGGTTTCAACGCCCTTCGGCAGTACCTGGCTCACGATCACGGCAATTTCCGCCTTCGCGGTTCGCTGATCATCGCGAAGTTTTACCAGCCAGGCATCGCTCCAGTTCTTGGTGCGCTTGAACTCCCACAAGATGGTGCCGCCCGACTGGCCGCTCGTGCCTACGACACGGTGCAGCACATCCCCGCCATATTCGCCTTTGGGTACCGGCTCGATAGTGTCGAAGGGGAATTTCGCACGCAACAGGTTTTCAAGTTCCAGTTCCTGCACTTCGCCCTGCAGTTGTTGTGAGCCCTGTTCGGCCCGCCGCTTGAGGTCCTCGATCTGTTTCTGCATCGCGGCAATAGTGTTCTCCTTTCTCCATCACCTTGAGCTTCTGTTCGTCCTCGGCTTCTTTCCTGGCTTGCTGGCGGGTGGCGTCGAGCCTTCCTGCACCCGCTTTTGAACGGTGAGTTCCAGTTCACGTTTGGCGTCGTCGAGTTCGCGCTGTTTTACAATCAGCTCGGCCTGCGCCTTCTGTGCCTCGGCCAATTTTTCTTCACGGCTTTTTAGCACTTCTTGCAAGTCGGCCACTTCACGGGTTTTCTGGTCGAGGTCGGTTGCGGCGGCTTGCTTGGCTTTCTTGGTCTCCTCCGCCGCGATTCGGGTTCGATCCTCTTTCAGTTGCGCTTCAACCTGATCGGCCACTTGTTCATCAAGTGTGCTTTTGGCATCGGCCAGCAATTTTCCTTCTCGCGCATGGCCTGCTCGCGCGTGGCAATGTCGCTGTCTTTCTGCGCCAGTTGTTGCTCGAATTGCCGGCGAGTGGATTCGATCAGCGGCGCGGCCAGCGATTCGGTGAGCTTGATTTCCGTCTTGCAGTGCGGGCAGGTGATGGTGGGTTCGGTCACGGCTCGCCTCACTTATCCTTGGGCTTTTCGCTGGCGTCACCCAGTAAGCCACCTGCTTCACGCTCATCCAGCGTGAGCTTCGGGGTCGCGGTCTTGACCCGCTTTCACTTCTGATGTGTTCGCAGGCGGAATCTGTTCCGGCAAAGTGCCGCCAATGCGCTTGATGGCATCGCGCACTTCCTTGCCGACGTTTTCATGGGTCTGAATTGCGTGAGACTGGTTGCGAATATTGTCGCGCGCCAACTTGTCGCGGGTCTGGGTCATGCGGAACTGGTTGGCCGCCAGTTCGGTCGCGTTCATGCGGTCGAGCAGGTTGTCCTTTTCGGGAATGGACTTGCGCTGTTTGATGGACTCGCGCCCCAGGCCGCCATAGAGACCCTTGTAGCCGGCGTCGTGGAATACGCCGAACATTTTGCTTTGCACGCCGGCATCTTGCGCGGCGCCGGATAATGCCTTGAATTCTTCGGAGGTTTGCTTTCGCAATTCCAGCCGTTCCACATCGGCCGCAAGTTGATCGGAAAGCTCCTGGCGGCGGGTCTGGATGGCAAAGTATTGCTGTGCCCGCGCGATTTCCGGCTTGCGAGGGTCGCCATTCTGGGCGATGAGGTAACAGGCGAAGCGGGAGAGCTGGTAATCATCCACCATCTGGACGGCACCTTTACCCCCGGTGATCGGTTTGCCGGCGCCGGCAAAGTGATGCTCAGGCGGATTTCCCGATTCTTTACAAGAGGTTTTGGCGCGCTCAATGGCCTGCTCGAAACGCCGCCACTGGCTATAGCCCAACATGGGCTGCAGGGCGCGGGCGCTCCAGTATTCCGCGCCATGTTCGTTGACCTGTTTCAGTTCTTCAAACGACTTGCCCGCGATCGTCACTTCATTTTTCTTCGGCATTATTTCAACTCCCATTCGATCGTGAACAATACTCGTTCTTCGACCTGTTGTTGCAGTTGCTTTTCCAACTGGGCGATCAGGTCATTGCGCTGGGCCTCGACTTCGTCCTGGCGGTTGAACAGTTCGCGCCGCAGCTTGGTGCGCTTGCCTTCGAGTTCGCGCTGGTGCTTCTGGTGCGCGAGCTTTTCTTCCAGTGACGGTGAGACGGCCGCGGTGCGGCGCACTTCCTTGATCTCGACATCGATCGCTCTGATTTCCTGCTCGAGGCCGAGCTTCAGGTCGTCGGCCCAGGCATCGAGTTTCTCGACCTCCTGCTGGAAGTAGCCGAGGTTACGCTGGTTGATCTCACGCAGCAGGCGCTGCTTGCGCGCTTCCCCCTCCGCGGCCAGCGTGCTATCGCCGGCGGTGAAGAGGCAGGCAGTTTGTTGTTGTGCCGGAAAGCGGAGCAACCTCTCCGGATCGTCCTCGGCCAACGCGACACCGCCGGCCGTGGTGGCGGCCACGATCAGGTGCTGTTCCTGCTGGCCGAGTGCTGCAACGGAAAGCAGGCTCACGGAGAGCCAGCCGGTCTGCCCACGATAGGCCTTAAGCGTGGTGACCTGGCTACCGTAGCGGTCGTAGTCGAACACAAGGCGCGTCGGTAGTGTCGCAGGCCTTGGCCTGTTCGATGATCCACACGGCAAGCGGGTGTCCAACACGGTAGAGGTGTGCTTCACCGCTACGGCGCGGCAGTTCATAGCGACCGAGATCGACGCTGTCGAGTTCGGCGCCGGGAGAGCGAGTCAACGTAAATCCGTCTTGATCGAACTTAGCAACTCGCCCAGTTCGGCCTCGGTCAGGTCCATCAACATCCGCTCATAACGGTTCAATGCGGAGCGGCTGTCCGCGGCGCTCACCCGGAGTTTGTCCTGGACGTCTTCGTCGAAATTCTCCAGCAGCAGTTGCCGGGTCTTTACCATGGCCTCGGATATTTCACCCGACAAGTCGAGCTGCAACTGCTCGAAGCTGGCCTTGATCGCTTGGGGATCGCGGCAGTTCTGGTAGATGTCGGCGATGCGGCGCTCGAAATCCACGCCCGAGCCGATGGCGCCCAGTACCTCGTCGCTGGCGCCAAAGACGCCCTCAAACAATTGGAATTTTTCCGCCAGCAATTGATAGACACGGGCGTCGGCCTCGTTGCTGCGGTCGACGAAGTTCACCACCACCACGTCGTGCTTCTGGCCGTAGCGATGGCAGCGACCGATGCGCTGTTCGATGCGCTGCGGATTCCAGGGCAGGTCGTAGTTGATGACCAGCGAGCAGAACTGCAGGTTGATGCCCTCGGCCCCGGCCTCGGTGGCGATCATGACCGTGCCGCGTTCCTTGAAATGCTCGACCAGGGCAGCACGGGTATCGGCGGTTTTGGAGCCGCTGATCTTGTCCGTGCCTTTGTGGCGCTCTATCCATTCTTTGTACACGGCTTGTGCGCGCGGGTCGCTATTCGTGCCGTTAAAGAGCACGATGCCTTCGCCATAGGAAGTATCTGCCAGCAGGGACAGCAAGTATTCCTGCGTTCGGCGGGACTCAGTGAAGATGATGGCTTTCTTGGCCGCACCGAGTCGATCCAATTCGGCGAACGCTCGGGCAAGCGCCGTCAGTAACGCCTTGCCTTTGGTGTTGTCGCGGATATTGGTGGCGAGCGTCTTGAAGTGTCGAAGTTCTTCGATTTCCTGGACGACCGCAGCGCGTTCATTCCTCACTGCCGACTCGTCATTGGCGGCGAGTTCATTCAACTCGTCGGCGGTTTCGTCGAGCGACTCGTAGTCTTCATCCAACTCATTGGCGAGATCGGGAACATCCGGCGCGTCATCGAGCAACGCCTGCAACCGCTTGGCCATCGTTTCAAGCGCACCCGCGATGGCGTGGCTTGATGAGGCGAGTAGTTTCCACAGCACCAGGGAGATCAGTTGACGCTGGCTGTTCGGCAGCGCCTTCAGGTTTGGCCGACGGAGGTATTCCGCCACGAGATGGGAGAGTTCCCTTTCTTCTCTCGATGGCGTGAACTCTTCAACGATGGCGCGCCGCGCGGTGAAGGGTACGTATTGCTGCACTTGCCGGCGTAGCGTGCGCTTGCAGATCGGCGCGATGCGGGCGCGCAATGCTGCGTGCGTCTGGTCTCGATTTGACTGGCTGAATTGAACGCGAAAACTTTCCAGATCGCCAAAGACACGATCATCGATCATGCTCACCAGGCCGTAGAGTTCCAGCAGCGAATTCTGCAACGGCGTGGCGGTCAGCAATACTTTTGAGTGAACACGCGCCAGCGCTTCTTTCAGCGTCTTGGCAATGACATTGCTGGTCTTATAAACGTTGCGCATGCGATGCGCTTCATCCATGACCACCAGATCCCAGTTGATAGCCTTAATATCTTCGGCCTTGGACTTTGCGAACTGGTAAGAGCAGATCACCGGGCCCGTCGATATCAGGAACGGATTCTGGCTCTCTTGTTTGCGGAAGGTGTTGTAGTTTTTGGATTCCAGAATCAGAGATTGCAGAACAAACTTGTCTTGCAATTCCTGATGCCACTGCTTGCGCAGGTTGGCCGGAACGATGATCAGGATGCGGCGGCGACGTTCAGCCCAGCGCTGAGAAATAACGAGGCCAGCCTCGATGGTCTTTCCTAGGCCAACTTCGTCGGCGAGGATGACACCACGCGATAGCGGATTTCGGCAGGCAAACAATGCGGCCTCAACCTGATGCGGATTAAGGTCAACCTGTGAATCCACCAGCGTGGATGCCAGCGATTCCATTGAGTCACTCGCGGCACGACGCGTCAGCAACCACGCGTAGTACTGGCTTTGGTATGGCGTGAGTGGCTGGCGCGTCATGACTTGGTCAGGCAAGAGTCAACGATTTCAAACGGTTGATAGAAATGTGGCAGCTGGCGAAATTGCCAACCAATTTCAAACGCCATGAATGCGTTCCCGGCGCCATTGTCATGTGGCTAATGACGGGAAAAACATTCGGTTTGTGTTTTTTGGCATACTCATGTGGGAAGAACGCGCATTTTCCGGAGACACAACCCTAACTATAAGGCGGCTGGCCTCCTACGTTAAGGATCGGCTGCCGGTGGCGTCATAAGAAGTCATTCCCGACGTCAGCCAGAGGTCTCTCGTCAACTTCATTGACCTGGACTTTACCGGCGCAAGAAATTCACCTTGAAGCAGGTGCACAGTCGCCGTGGGTTCGAACTCAGGCAGAGACGGGGCGGTGATATAAGAATGAGCCGCAAGAAAGAGAATCTACTCGAATTGCTGATAGAAGCACCATGGTGGATCAATATTGTTTTGGCGATTCTCAGTTTCGTTTTTCTTCGGTGGATAGTTCCCGCCATGCTCGGCAGCGAAGGCGCCGGAAAGATATTGGGTAACTTGTCTTCCCAGTTCTCGACATGGATTTCACTGCTTTTCGCCCTAATGGCGGCTGCATCATGGCTGCGCGAAATTTTCATGCGCCGCGGAAGATCAGTCCAGTCCGCTAGCGGTGGTACAGAATCGACGTTCGGCCAGCAATACGACAAGCCGGGCAAGGAAACACGAAGAGTCAATTCTTTGCTGGCAGTTGCGCCGGTTGATGCGAAACCGCTATCTTGGAGTGTCGAACTGCTGCGCGAGCTTGAGTGGAAGCGATTTGAGGCGGTTGGCGCGGAGTTATTTCGGGAGTTGGGATTCCGCGCTGAAATGCTGTCAAAGGGGCCTGACGGCGGGATTGATGTGAAGCTATATAAGGATAGTGATGTTGCCCCGGCCGCCATCGTGCAGTGTAAGTCATGGAAAGCACGACAAGTAGGCATCAAGCCGCTGCGGGAGTTTTTGGGCGTGATGACACATGAAGGGGTGACTGAGGGCATCTTTCTCGCGGCGTTTGATTTCACGCAGGAAGCGGTGGAATTTGCCAAGGCCAATAGAATTGATGCCGTCGATGGCAAACGCTTCTTTCAAATGATCGACACATTGAGTATCGAGGCGCAACAAAAACTGCTTGGGGTAGCGACCGAAGGCGACTATAAGACACCGAGTTGTCCAAGCTGTGCTATCAAGCTCGTACACAGATCAAGTAGCCATGGAAATTTCTGGGGCTGCGCGAATTATCCGCGTTGCAAATACAAAATGAACATCGCGTAACTGTGTATGTACCAAGCAGAATGCGCGTTGATCCGTTTGCGCGTGTTTTCGTCGCCGATCGGCATTCGAAAAGTTTTGAACTACTCTGGTCGTTTGAAGGTTATGACAGCGGGCGCACACCATTGCCGGAGATCGCAACAGTTCAAGTGCTGACACTGCAGTCGGTCAGTCCGCCAAGAATTCGAGGGTTGAGAAACGCGATGCAGTGTGATGTAAAACCTCGGACGCCAATGATTTTTCACGAGGATTTGTATCAATATTACTGTCAACCGCCCCCTCAACGGGACAAGGCGCTGTCCCCACTGCAGCGGCGAGGAATGGTGCGCCTGTCCGAGTTCCTTACGCTGGGCATAACCGCAGCCACCGTTTCACGTCTTGAACGCGAAGGCATGGTTGTGCGCCTTGCGCGAGGGCTCTATCAACGCCCGGACGCGTCTGTTGACGCAAACCATACACTCGCTGAAGCCTCCAAACTTGTCCCCAAAGGGGTCATCTGTCTTGCGTCGGCGCTTGCTTTCCACGAACTGACCGATCAACTGCCCCCGAAAGTATGGATGGCGATCGGTTCGAAGGACTGGCGTCCGCGATTTCAGTATCCGCCGGTTCGGTTTGCCCGCTTCCCCGAAACGCACCTGACCAGGGATGTCGAACACCATCGGATCGATGGCGTTCGGGTGCCTATCTTCGGAATTGCCAAGACGATCACCGATCTGTTCCGCTACCGACGGACCGTCGGCATCAACCTCGCGCTAGAAGGGCTACGCGAAGCGCTGCGCAAACGAAAGACAACGCCGGCAGCAATCGCCAAGCGTGCCGTCGAGGCGGGCGTGTGGAAGACAATGGAGCCGTATTTGACCGCCCTAGCGTCTGATGCCTAAGCCGGCGCGCAACATCGGCTCGTCGGTGCCGGCGCGGCGCGCGCTCACCCAATAAACACCTCCAGGGTGGACAGCACCTCGTCCATCACGTCTATCCCCTCATGCAACGTTTCGCCTTGGCTGCCGTTTTGGAAATTCTCGGGCAAATTGTCGAAAGCATCCTGCTCTTCGTCCCGAATCGCGGACAACTCCTCGATAAGCTTGCTAAGTCTTGCGAATCGCGCCTTGTTCATGATGGGCCTCGGTCACAAAGCGCCGTCAGGCGCTCAGTGACTTGGCCAGCTCCATCGACCAGTGATTGCGGTACGCCTGCCATGCGCCGATGGTGGGCGACCAGCGGAAGCCCTGGGCCTTTAGCTTGCTGCGGGTCTGTTCGTCTGGTTTAGCCGGAAAAAACAGGCGCACGCGGTTCGCGGGCGGATCATCTTCCAGGCGGACGCCCGATTCACTCTCGCGCTCGATCACCGGCGCGGCCTTGTCGCGAGCCAGTTTCTCCATGCGCTGGCGAATGCGCCGGACGTTCGCGCTGTTGTTCGTCAATTCGTAGTCGGCAAAACCGATGCGCCCGGCGAAGTCAGGCTTGAGTAACTGTTGCGCGATCGATTCGGGGAAACCCAAAAACGTCAGCGCCGCCACCTGGGCTTCGGGTCCAGCTTTCTTGTGCTTGCGAATGCCGGCGTTGGCGGCCTTCATGCGCTCTTGCATTGCCTCAGCTTTGTCCAGGTCAGATTGCAAACGCTGCAGCGCGTCGGCATCGCCTGCCATGATGGGGCGAAGATCGGGACGCAGCGCGCGGATGATTGCTTTGCGTGCGCGTTCGCGGAACTCGATCATCTGGGTGAGACGCTGGTGCGCAACGTTGTTGCGCTTCTCGGCCCGCCTTACCGGGAAGTTTGACGGCCCGGTGATGAATGATGAAATGCAACGGCTGCTGGAAGCCAGGTAAGCGCGGCAGTGCTGCGCGTAACCGGCGCGGTAACGCGCAAATTCGTCATCGAGTAGATGCAACGTACCGCCCTTGAAGGCCTGCGCCTTGAAGCTTGCGTAATCGGCCGCCAGGGTGCTGGAATACTCGGCGCGGAACGTATCTCCGCGACGCTCGGGCGACATGCTCACGCCATGAAAAGCGGCGTGCGCGGAACCTACGGAAATATCGGAAACGTACGACACATCGAGCTTAGATTCTGAGCCGGCTTGTGGGGTTGTTTTCATGATTGGCATTCCTCTCTGGTGGTGGTTGAATCGATCTTGAGTTCTTTCGCCGTGGAGAGAGTCTTGCCCGGTGATGAAGCCAGGAAAGCAAGGGACAAACCGGAAGCCGCACGCGGAGCAGAGCCGCAGGCGAGCACCGAACGGGTGAGGATTTGAGCGGCACCGGCCCTTGCATTACTGGCGCACCGGGCAAACTTCTCGTAAGGGCGACAAGAACGAAAGTCGGCCGGCACCAGCGTGAAGAATGAAAACGTCACGGCGCGCAGCGCCGCAATCCGCGGGGCTGGGCGGTGGCGAGCGTCATCCGCGACCGCCAGGACACGCACACGAAAACGCAGTGAGGATTGTTTTGGCGAGATCCACCCGCGAGAACAATCCGCTTGATCCCCCGCCGGCAGCCGAAGCGGAAGGCGCACGCCTTTATCTGCGTTCGTTGTTTCGCGCGTCGGCAATGCCGCAGCGCGACATGCAGCGGGAGCGTGCTGCCGCTGCTAGAAGAAGCAAAAGGGATCGTTACCGATTGGACGAGACAGCAGGTTTACCGCTGGCTCGGTGAGGATGCGTTGCGCATCCGAGTAGAGCCCGGCCTGACGGCGGCAAGCGGGCAGGATTGCCAAGTGCTCTTTTGAGTGCCCTGGTGAGTTTCTACAACGGGCCGTGGAAACTTTCAGAGTGGCGACAGAGAGCGGAGAATTCTGTCCATGCGTTACGCAGAGTTGTGGATATTGCGATTCCAGGTGCGATGGTGACCGGCACTTCCCGCTTTGCCAGCACGTTGGCGTGTTTTGGCAGCTAATGAGCGTGGTTTATCTCAAATGAAGCCCATTTTCCTGCGCGGCTATTCAGACGACTATGCCAAGGACTGCCAGCGGTTGCTTGTGACCCTGCTGCACGGCTTTGGGCCGCTCGCCCAATCGGTGTAACCCATCGGCAGGCTCACCCTACTGCCTCACCAGTCAACCCGCGAATCCAGGCGCATTGCCCAACCCCGCAATTGTCGGAAATATCGATGATATTATCGACATCCATGCCATTCAGCGCTACACTTGGCGTACCAATCACCGTTGATTGCCTTGATACCCATGAAAACCAGCGCCGCTGAAATCGTCCGACATGCCGTGGCCAATACGCCCGAAGGCGGGCTGTTGCTCGGTCGAACGCTGATGTCGCAGGCTCGCCCTGCGGCGGTTCAGAAGCAGCTGGAGCGGTTGACCCGGACCGGCGCGATTCGCCGTGTCGCGCAGGGCATCTTCATGCGACCCGAACGTAGCCCCTATGTCTTGGGCGAGATTCCGCCGGACATGAATGAACTCGCGCGGGCGGTGGCCTCCCGGTCCGGTGCCACCATCCAGGTGCATGGCGCCGAGGCGGCCCGTCGCCTGGGGCTATCCACACAGGTGCCGATGCGTCCCGTCTTCTTGACGTCCGGCAGTAGCCAGAAACTGAACGTCGGCAGCATGTCGATCGAGCTCAAACACGCCGCCCCCCGTAAGCTCATGTTGGCGGGGCGCCCTGCCGGCATCGCCTGGACGGCACTTTGGTACCTGGGTAAGGAAGAAGTCTCCGCGGAGACCTTCACCAAGATCGAGAAGAAGCTGGCGGCGGAAGAGTTTCAAACCCTGCTCGCCGCGCGAACGCAGATGCCGGCGTGGATGCTGACCGCCCTGCAGCAATTCGAAGCGAAGTCATCGCATGGCCGATGAATTTCTGGAACTCGGCCCCAAAGCGCGCGCAGCGGTACTGCGACGCGTCGGTCAGGACATCGGCCGCGCGGCGACCGTATTGGAAAAAGACGTTTTCCTCTGCTGGACGCTGCGGGCACTTTTTACCATGCCCGACGCCCCCACGATGGCGTTCAAGGGGAACCTCTCGTCAAAAGTCACAAGGCCATCGATCGATTCTCCGAGGATGTCGACATCACCATCGACCATCAATGGCTCTCGCCGGAATTCGATCCGTTTTCGCCAGAGCTCTCCAACAACCAGCGACGTGAAGGATGCGAAGCGCTACGCGACAAGGCTCGCGCTCTCGCGCGGGAACGCATCGTGCCCTACCTTCGAGCCCGTCTCGCGCAAGAAGTCGAAGGTGAGAGCTCGATTGAATGGGATGACGACGCCGAAGCGCTCAGGATCAATTACCCGTCCGCCTTACCCGATGTCGACCACAATCGGTATATGGCCAGCAACATCCTGGTGGAATTCGGTGGCCGCAACACCACCCAGCCGATGGAGTCCCATATTGTTCAACCCTATATGGTCGGTCACACAATAGACTTGTTTTTCCCATCTGCCACGGTTGCCGTGCTGGCCGGCGAAAGAACGTTCTGGGAAAAAGCCACGCTGATCCACGTCGAATGCCATCGATCAGATTTTGCGGCGCGGGTGGACCGGAAATCGCGCCACTGGTATGACCTAGCCAGATTGGCCGACCATGAAATTGGCATCAGGGCCATGGGCGACACGGCGCTGTTAAGTGACGTGGTGAAGCATAAGAAAGTTTTCTTCGCCAGTGCGCAGGCCAACTACGATCTCTGTACTTCGGGCGCGCTACGCCTGTTGCCGCAATCCCCCGAGGCGACCCGGGCCTTGGCGGCAGACTACCGCGCCATGATCGACGGGCAGATGTTCGATGGCGAACCCATGGCATTGGATACACTCTTGGCTAGGCTTCAGACGCTGCAGGACGCGGTGAATTCTGCTCACTCCACGCCGACATTGCGGAACGATCCGGGAAGCACCATTAGTCTCGGGTAGCGCGCATGCGGTCAGGTACCTCGTCCGGTTGCCTCGGCATTCCAGCTGGACGCAAGGCGCTCGAACAATTCCGAACCGTTGGCGAAATACTGGTGCACTTCAATCTCCGGCTGATAGTCCAGCGCCAAAACGGACAAGCAGTCTTGAAAAAGCGCGTAATCGAGGCCTCTAAAATCGGTGAGGTCAAATGGGAAACGGACGCCGTTATACAACCCCAACAGAAAAAAAGCGATACGCCGTGATTGGCCGGTGTCTGATTGAGCGACCACCAACAGCCGTTTCAATGCCTCAACACCTTGCCGCCGAACACGCGGCCGGTCCTCTTGAAGTGTGGCTAACTGGACATGGTGGGCGGTCATCTGCGCGCGAAGATTATCGACCACAACGGGATCGGGTGGGCGAAGGTGCGGTGGGTACGAATTGGTTTTGTCACTCATAGGTCACCCGTTTAAATATCGACAGTCTTGATTCCCGAGGCCCAACGTTCAAAGCATCGCCGAATGATCAACCATGCGACCGGCAATGAGAAGTATTGTAGTGCCATCACGCTCATGCGCATACATTGCCCTGCACGCCGACGCTTTGACGCGTTGCGCATTCCACAACAAAACTATTTGAGCGACTAGGGTAGCGCGTTAAAGCGTTAGAAAAAGAGTTAAAGACGCGCGCGCGTGTTACACGCCTGAATAACAGCATTTTGCACCGACAAAACAGGCACATGGAGAAGGCTGGTGTGGGCGAAAACACGAAAGACGCGTGGGCAAAAACACGAGGAAGACGTGGGTGAAAACACGCGTAAGTGTGGGTAATAACACGACGCTATGCACACGTGATCCACAAAAAGCAAGAAGTTACCCACCGCCGGCGGGGCGTGGGTAAAAACACGATACCTGCTCGTGACGCACGAAGCCCCGGGCAATCGTGGCCGGAGAGTGTGGGTAATAACACGATAGAAGGGGCGCCTTTCGTGACAGGGGCCGGCCCCTGGCCCACTTACACTCGTCACGAGTACTCTGGACTACCCTCCATAACAAGTACCAACTGAGCAGTACTCGCGTGGGCAAGCGCTTTGGCATCTTTGGAGGTGAACAAAATCTTGTCGGCGTCTCGTTGATAGACCATGCGGTAATCGGGTAGCGCATCGTCCGCGATAATCTCCTTCGTCATGCGGCGGAACTCGCGCAAGGTGCCGGTCGAGCCGCTCTTTTTGTGCAGGACGGCCAGGCTCACCGGCCACCGCGCCTGATTGCCGCAATGCTTGCGGGCAAGCTCGTACAGCCGGCGCTCCAGCCCCCCGGTGAGCCGGAAATAGGCGCGGTTCATGGTCAGCACTTCAAGTGCCTGCACCGCGTTGTAAAGCCACTTGGATAGCGTGATCTCAATTGCCTCCATGCGGCCATCGCGAGCACGCTGGACCACTTCCCATTCATCGATGAAACCGAATCCGCGGCGAATGCGTTTGCCGCCGGTTTCGATATTGGTGATGATCGTCGTGCCGCGCAGCCGCTCAAGCGCTTCCTGTAGGCGCTCGTACTCGCGGCCATCAGTGGCGCGGTTGGTAGCCACCATATAGGAATAGGCGGAAAAACGGATCGTGCGATTTTCGGTGTCGGCGCGTTCCCGGTTCAAGCCCTCGACGAGTTGACTGATCGCGAAGATCAGAATGTCCTTGTCCCATATCGTCGCCAGTCCCTTGCCGCTGGGTTTGATCTTGATAAAGTGCGCGCCGTGTTCATAACTGCGTTCAACGAAGTCGGGCTTTTTCGAGATGCTGAAGAGCGGATGTTCCATCGAGTGGCGATCATCCTTGCTGGCGACATCGGTGATATCGGCCATAAAGAAATCGGCTTGCGAGTAACGGTCTGGCGCAAGAACAGCTCTAAGCCGTTTTTTGCCGGTCGAATATTTCGGTACCGGTGCGGGATCCATCGTATGGGGAATCGCTTGAATAGCGTGGGTCGTGGTCATCTTGACGCTTCAAATGTGGTGAGTGACAAGGCCCCGAATGGCGCTGTCAGGCTTTGTCACGGGGACGGTTGATCAAAAAGTGGGGCTTGCTGGTGTCTCTCAAGCGCAACGCGTACCAAGTCCGCCTGTTCATCGCTTAAGCGTCGCCACGCAACAGCGCGCTGCCGAAAAAAGATCATCGAGCCGTACACCTCGGCAAGCGTGCTGGCACTCGCCGGCAGCGGATCGCCGCGTTTGTGGTGGCGCATGTGAAAGCAAAGGGCGATTTCAAGGTCTTCAATGGTGAGCAGGGTCATGAGCAAAGCCTCGCGGGGTTCGTGAGGTCAATCGATCCGCGGCGGCTTGACAAGCCTCACGCCGAGCCCACCCAACGGGTTTTGCTCAAGCTCCACCAGCCCGCGTTGGTGAAGGGCGAGCGCGGCGCTCTTGCAAGCATCGGTCACGACGGTCCACGTCTCGTGATCCCCGGACATCGCCACGTCGGCCTTCAGCTCGGCGAGTAACTCGTCCGCTGTTTCAGCACTTACCCCGCCCCTTTGTTTTGCGATGGAATGGATTTTCATGGTTAAGCTCCGTGCGTGCCGGCCGTGACAAGATGAGCGGACCGGGCCGCCCACCGCGTCACGACCGGCACGGCTCCATTACAGCGGTGGCGGGCTATCGTCCGGGTGGTCGCCGGCAGGCGGCTCGACAACCTTGCCATTGGTGCCCAGGAACTGGACCTTGTTGGCGACGATCTCGGTGGTGTAGCGCTTCAACCCGCCGAGCTTTTTGTCTTCCCATTCGCGGGTGCGGTTCTCGCCTTCCACCAGCGCCCCGCTGCCCTTCTTGAGGTATTCGCCGCAGCTCTCCGCAATCTTGCCGAACGCCACCACGCGGTGCCATTCGGTCGCTTCCTGGCGCTCGCCGGCTTTGTCCTTCCAAAAGCGCGACGTGGCCACACTCATGGTCGCAACCGCGGTGCCGTCGGGCAGATGGCGCACCTCAGGATCGCGCCCAAGGTGGCCCTGCAAAATCGTAATGCTGTAAGACATGGTTATTCCCTTCCCTTCTTGATAGCCCGTTCCCCGGCTTCGGTCCTGCTGTTTACATTTGTCTGCGCGGGCGCCGGCGCCGGCGGCCGGAGCCGCGCCCGGTCGATTTTCTTTTCCGGGCACAGCGTCAATCGGCGCAAATCACCCATCACCGCGTCAATCGTTTGTTCAACCTGCTGTAACTCGTGATCCAGTTCCTTCACGACCTGTTCCAGCATCAAGCACGCTTGATAGCGGTTGACCCGGGCGTAAGCCTCCGCGACGCGCTCACGATCATTGCCCACGTAGGTGCGTACGCGTTTGGGTCCGGCGCTGCGGTGATTGAGATAGAGGAAGCGCCCTTGTTGCCAAAACAGCGTCGCGTTTACCGTCCCGGCTTGTCTGAGGCGGGCGATTTCCCGGACAAGCGCCTCGCGGCGTTTGTCGATCGCGCCGATCGCGGGCGGCACCGCGCGAATGACCGCGACCATTTTCTGAATTTTCTTTTTCATCGCTGCCTCTACGCCGCTTGTTCGCGCTCAGCGAATGCCGGCAGACCCTTGATGTACTGGTAAGCCTGGCCTGCCTGCTTTGCCGCTGAAAAGATGCAGCGCTTGTCATCGTTTAGCGCGCTAATCCAGCTCTCGACGTAATTGGCGTGAAATTCAAGCGTGGCCTCATGCAGCCCCAAGTCGGCCATGAGAAAGGCGCTCCCCAGCTCGGCCACCAATTCTTCGAAGGCGTAAGCCTCATCACCAAAACGCTTGCCCTTGACGCGGTCGAGACGGCTCTCCGCACCCGTCCAGTGGGTTAGCTCGTGCAGACCGACGGCGTAAAAGTTTTCCGGCTTGGCGAAGCGCTCGCGGTCGGGCAACGTGATGGCATCGTCTTGGCGGTGGTAAAAAGCGCGCGTCCCGCCGATGTGAATAACCGCCCCGCTGCCCTGCAGAACGCGCTCGGCCTGCTCTATCGCCTCGAACGGCGTCGGAACGTAGGTAGCCGCCCTCTCAATGCCGTCGATCTGGTCGAGGTTGAACAGCCAAAACAGCTTCATCAATGACGCGCTGGTTTGCTTCGTTTCGCCGGTCGCCTCGTTTATGATCTCTCTGGCGACCTTGGAATAAAAAACGCCCATCGTGCCGCATGCGTTTTTCTTCACTTGTCCGCCCAACTCTTGCGCCTGCTTGTAGGTCAGATACGCGGCGGTGCTATAGCCCGCCTGTCGCGCCGCTATCCATAACAGCAAGACGTTGACGCCGGAATATTGCTGTTTGGTCTTGAAGTTGTAAGGCATGCCCAAACGCCCGGCGCCCGACCACAAGGCTGCGCCGTTGGTCTTGCCTGCTTCCATTGCCGCCACAATCTGTCTAGTGATTGCTTGCTGAATGTCCATGATGCGAACCTCTCCCAAGTTAAAAATGTGCTGCGCGATACCCTATTGCGCGGTCAATACTTACGGGCCGGTTGAATCCTTGATGGGCTGTTGAATGTCCGTGCCCGGTCTTTTCTAATAATCGCCAGGCAACAAAACACAGGTGCTGCTGCGGTCGGCCTCGGTGATGACCCACAGTTTTGTTTCGCGGGTTAGCTGGTAGCTGCTAAACACGCGTTCGCCAGCCTCTATGGCCCACAGGTTCGACGCTTGATCCTCCGCACTCATCTCGTCCCAATCGCCCTCTACATGGCGTTCCAGGAAGCTCTGGGCGTCTCTTCCCGCGCCTGCGAGCGCGGCCAATGCTGCAGGTGTTGCAACAATTCGCCCCAAAGGAAACCGGCCGCTTTTCGTATCTCGCATGAAGTCCTCGCCTATTCGCCGTTCAAAATTGATCCTTTCGCTTGGACTCTGCTCGCCCCGCCCTCACGGGCGGCGGGGGTGGGTGGGGTTTTAAGACGCAGCACGAAACAAGCCTTTCGGCCCGTTTCGATTTGGTATCCCCCCACAAGTCCCCGCTCAACTACGGCTGGCGGGGTTGTGGGGGGATCAGGAACGGGCTGCCAGGCGTGCAGCGGACCCCGGGCGCGCGGATGCGCGCGCATGACGGAGTAGTGACGGCAATTTGCATGCGGTGTGCCACGTAAGGAGCGTAGCGACGTAAGACAGGGACGTGCCACAGCGTTACCGTGGCGCGGCGCTGGCCGTGGCGCGCAGCATGCGCCGCGTCGGATGCGGGGAACCCGCACGGTTCGACAATGCGCAATGCGCAACGATGAAGTCGCGGCCGGAAGCCCTGGCGGCGTAGGGAAGGAGCGCAGCGCTCCCGCAGCAGCGTGGGCGTGGACGCGCTCGCATCGCGTAAACCAGAAATTGGATGAGATCGTGGCCGCGTAGCGGCGTCGTCGAAGACCAGCACGCCCTGGCAACGCCGGTTGGATCGGCGGCAATGGAGTTAAGGCGCGTAGCAAGCAAAGCGCCGCGCAGCGCCGTACTCGAATGCCGGCGCGAACAGATTTGCTGTTTCAAAACAATTGCCGGTTGCAACGATGCTCGCTTAACCGCGCGTCTGGTTTTGTACGTCGACGGTTCTGTGCTTCAACACGCGGCGGCCTCTGATTCAGTGCGCGGCGACCAAAACGGAAGCGCAAGTGTCGGCATCGATCCAGGATCTTGGCCAGTGACCTGGAGCGGTATGAGTGAGTGACGTATTGCATTCATTCGCGCTGCTCTGAAGCAGAGCCGTTTTTAATTTTGACAATGACCGGTGTCAATAGAACCACTGTCTGACGGCGTCTTCAACACATCTTTAGTGGCGCCACTAAAGTGTGCATCTGCCCGTCCCATCACAAACCCGTTCCTCTCTGAGGCTGCCTAGCCGGCCGATGTGTTGCACACGCTTGTGGGCAGCCCTGACAGGGGATTTACAATGATGACTAGTGACGCGCGGCGCGCGCCGCTGGTCACCTGGTGACACGAATGGAATGGAGCGAGCGTTCGCGCCGCTAGGCTCGCTCGTGAAAAGCCGGCGAGACACGAGGCTGAAGCATCGCTAAAGATGCCTTCCTCGGCAGCGGAATAAAAAGGGGAAATGAATCGAAAGGCAGCCCTACGTCAGATTACCGCCGGACCAGTTGCTCGGAAGGGGCTTTGATGTCCCGAAAAAGAGATACTTATCCTGCTAAGTTAGCTTCCAGTTTAAGATTACATGCTTGTCGACACCTTGCAAATTGACAACCTGAATGCGTTCCCTTCCACCTTTGTCACGTGAAATGGCTTTACTCTTAGCCATGCGCTATGCGGAGCAGCGACGGCTGCCCGAGTCGCGCGTCAAGGCGGCATCGGAAACTTGGTTTGATGGCGGTGGAAATCCGCGACGGCTTACCGAGAATGCGCTCATCGGCTATCTGGACAGTCGCTTTCCGTCATGACTTGGAGTTTGCGCAAGAAGGACGCGTTGCATCCCCAGAAAAGCGTTCCTGGAACCGAAACACCGTTATGAGAATGCATGGCTCTTGCTCAACTAACTCTGCATCGCCATTGAATTGAACGCACGCACAGTGGCCCGGCCAAAGGGAGCGAAGAGTAAAGACCCGCTCAACATTCGGCGATTCGAAGACGCAGGCAAGCGAACCTTTGGTTGGTTCGTTCTGCTCTCGCGGATGAACGTCAGGCACAAGAAATTCTTTGCCGATGCACCGCATGGTGGAAATGCCAAGGCGCTGCGTGCCGCGAAAGCGTATCGCGACGCATTGAAACTGGTAACCGATAACGACCAAAAGTCCTGGCGACGTACACAGCGGCGCAGTAACAATATATCCGACATACCTGGGGTCGGACGATACGTGGCCCGTGATAGCAATGGGAATCCGACGAAACCGTATTGGCAGGCCTTTTGGAACGACGAGTTCGGTGTTCGCCGTTCCCGGAAGTTCTCAGTTTCAGTCAACGGCGAGAAACGCGCCCGCGATTTAGCCATTGCGGAGCGACGGCGCCAACTTGCTCGGTTGGCGTTGCTTCTCAACCAACAATAGTCAGTCTCGGAAGGCCCGGTTCGATACTTCCAAGATTAATGAGTCCATAGCAGTTTCGGCAAGGACCCGACCAGTACCATCACGCTCGTGCATAAGTGAGGAGCCCGATAAAGACAGTTGCCGGCTTATACGTGAACCTGTATATTTATACAGTTTATGAAAGCCTTCAATATGACTTGGGAAATTGACCTTCAAGCGCGCACTGCCGAGACAGGCGGATTCGCGGTGAAGTTTTCACCTATGCCCGCGGGCAGTAAATTCGGCGCAGATTGTTTTCGCGATCCAGACGGGCACATCTGGCGCGGTAAAGTCGTGCCAGGCGGCGCAGCAATAAGAGATGAAACCCTGCGCCTGCACATGCTGCACGAGGCTGCGGACGCGTATGGCAAGGCTGTGCGCAAGGCAATCAATCCGTTCCCTGCCGATGCCTGACTCAGTCAATGCGTGCGTCTAATCCATTACCCCGCATTGGGGAGATCAGATCGTCGCCGCGACAAGCCAGTTTCCAGCTGCTGAAACCGCTACGGTTGAATTCATGGAAGGGAAAGCGGTTACGGTCGATGGTGACGTGGTCATCGTGAAATTTCGGCGCCAGGTGGTAAGTCATCCGCGAAAGACCTATTACCTGTGGTCGATGGAGTCGGCGCGATACTTGGAAGATACCGATCGTTGATCGAAGCGTGCTTATGGTTTCCCGGGGAGGATTTCTAACGAAGTAATTGGATGAATTTCCCAGGCCGTCCCGCGCCAGTTTGATTGATTGCCGGGCTTGGTATTTTCCGACTGGTTTATATGTTCAAAATCAAGAAACAGCCAGCCCTTGACTCTAATCCATTTGTTTTTGATGGATGCCCGAAGCGAAGCGGTGCTCCAATCGACTCCTCGGGAACGCATTGTGTCTCGCCAACGGGGAGTAACTTCCACGACAACTCGTCTCGTTGGCCCATTGTCATCCACGGCCAAAACGAGCTCAATGTGCGTATCGCGGTCTAGCTGATCGGGGGCCTTACAGTTTGTTGTTTCGAGACCACCCGGCTTGACTTCGTGAACGAATCCAACTATGTCTGCGGCCCGTGATTCATCCCAACGCTCTTCGTCATCGCCTGGTGCCAACAACTGCTCCAACGTGACAGAAACATCCGTGTCGCTTGGTTTTGGCTCATCTGCACGATTTTTCAGAACATTCAACGTCTTTACGACGTCCGCTTTTGCATTGCCTTCTGGCGGACAGCCCGCGCGTATGTTTGTGGCGCGGAAAGTCTTGAACGCGATCAAGCTCTCCAGCCCAGCGATCTGTTGCTGGGTTTGAACCGGCTCTTGACGAACGGCTGTACAACCGGCCAGCAGCAGTAGCAGGATCGAAGTCGACACAATCTTCATGATCTAGTCTCCAGAAAGAATCGACCGGCAACTATGAGACGTAGCCTGCGAATGATTTCGCACAACAGCGGAAGAAATACTACACCGTAGCGTGAGTGCGTTGCTCGAAACACCACCACTACGTGCAATAATTTGCGACGGCCACGTGGAAGCCCGTTGAGTATCAGCGGTGTGTTTGGTATGTTTAAGCATTCAGATGGATACTTCGAAACTTTTCCAAGTAGTCTGCGGCAGTTGTAGATTCGGCGCCCCTTGACCATACAAATATTCAAATGGCAGAGATGCAAAAGCCGGTAGTAACAAGACGAAAAAAGCAAAGGCATGAAGGGGGACACCCTTCATGCCTTGCTGATGTGCTCGCCTAAGCAGGTTCGCACACTGCATCCAGAACAGCCGGAAACATAAGCAGATCACCACGGAAAAGTAATTCCCAGATGATGCGGTCTCCGTGCTTTGCGTGAGAGTTCAAAGAAACCTCGCGCTCGGCTGCTTCATACGACATGCCTTCATCATTCATGTACAAGGCGATTAGTTCGGCGGCATCCAAAGGACGCGCGCGCGGGTAATCGCCTTCGCCGTACCACCGATGGTACTCAGCGGTGATCCACATAAATGATGCTTGATCAGGACGTACAAAGCGCTGCACTTGTTCTGTAACTTCAGTAGCAAACATGGCAATCTCCTCGGTTAGAGGGGACGCCGCATTACGCGCCCAGGGGGACAACGCAATGCGTTGTCCCGGTGGGGTTAAAGTTACAGAACGAAATTTAGCACCGGCGCGAAACCGGCGCAACCAAGAAAAAAGTGCGGTGAGCTACACGAAAACCAATGCGTATTGAGCCTGATGGATTTGTGGACAGTTCGCCGACAAAGCCCGGCGAACCGGGGCGCTTGCCGTGGACAACGTCGCATACACCGCGCGACGTTGCCCACCGCGCACCCCTCTGCCCACAAGTCCACAGGCCCCTAGCCAGGTTGCATAATATCCAACGCAAAAGTCCTCGGCTAGACACGGCGAGGCTGCCAATTGTTCTGAGGAATAACGCGCCATTCACACCAAAAACAACGGACATCGACATGATGAGAACATGTAGTGGCACCAGGCGAAGGCGGGCATGGGGAGCTGTCGCAAAAGAGGAATAGCGAGACAAGGATCTCGCCGGCGAGCGGGGCGCGTCACGAATCGCGTAAGCGCCGTATTGGGAAACATCGGCCCGCAATTAAGGTATGGCCTAAAACACAATTGCCGCCACTCAGCCTCGTCGTTTGATGGCTATGACCGGACATATTGGCGGCTCCCTGAAACTGCTTCCTACCAGCAGTGTTTCAAACGCCGATCAAACTATCGTATCTTTGCAGGCGCAAACGATTTGGACATCGCGAGTCGTAGCAATTGGGAGTTGAATCCGCGTTAAGAATCGCCTGAATGGACGCAGGCAGCAGTCCAGGGTGGGATCCGTAACTGGAATCCTTCGAAGTTACCCTAACTTGAAGCGGAGAGCGCAGTGATCAGTGAAATGGTTCATTCTGCTTCCTTTCAGGTCCGTCCGATTTGTTTTAAAAAACCGCGAAAGCCGTCGTCGATTTCTGCCATGGTCAGACTAATTGCCGGCACTTGTCTAACGCTATCCCACCAGCGTGCGACGGCGGGACTCTGCGAGACCGGGCTCGCGGCGCTCCAGATAGGCGGAATCGTGTCGACGAAGTACATCGTCGTCGCGAGCGCAATGTCGCCGAGGTCGAGCGCTCGCTCGTCGAGCGTCTGCATGCCGTCTAGGATGCGGCCCAGTTTCAGTATTTCGATGCGAGTTGCTTCGACGTGGCGCGGTATTTTTGCGGCGTCGACGCTCGTTTCAAGCAGCTCACTGAACAACGGACGAAACGCGGGACTGAGGTGAAGATCGGCGATTCGGCCCAGCAGACGCATCTGCGCGCAAGCGAGTGGGTCCATTGGGCGCAATGGCGTTTCGGGAAATAGATCTTCCAGGTACTCCATGATCACCCATGATTCCGCCAGGCAGGTGCCGTCATCGAGTTCCAGCACCGGTATCTTGCCAAGCGGAAATCTCGCCTTGAATTCGTCGCTTTTCAGCGCAAATGGTGGGGGCGCGATCTCGACGGGAAGTTTCTTGGCACGGATCATTATCCGTACGCGCGAGGAATAGGGTGAAAAACTGAAGTCGTAGAGTTTCATGCTTTCACTCCTTGGCGAAAAGTGGCGTGCTGATGTCCATCTGAGCGCCTCAGAGCAAGTGCATTCCCAGCGCTGCGCATATAAGCAGCCCGGCCCAGATCAAGTAGACGAAGGGCCGGCACCGAGCTATGGAATCCGCAATGACACGATTGGTTTGTTCATCGGGACCCTGGCCCATCAGCCGGCCAAACGCGGGACCGAATGGCTTGAGCTGTACGCGAATCATCAGGCCACAAACTACGGCACCGGCGAAGATCAGCAGCTTTAGCGCTAACCACGGGGCCGTAATAATGTTCCCCGTCGATAGTGCGAAGAGTGCCAGGCCGCCCAAGCCGATGATGACTGCAACACGAAACCAGAAATCGACCCGCCCGATCGTGGCTCCCAGCGGCTTGCCGGCGTAGTGGTGAACGGCAATCACCATCGCGAGCCAGGCAACGCACAAGAGCCACATGGCCGCCAGTACGATCGTCGATACCGGCATCACGGTTTGCATCGACGCCATTTGCACACCAAATGGCAATATGAGCGGCATGCACAGGCGCGGTGCCATATCAACGCCCATCATGATCTTCACGGCGGTTGCACGCGCCACAGGAGTGAGTGAAGCATTGGCCACGAAGCGACTGGCATAAAAAGTGCCCAGATCTCCACCGAGCCAATAGACGAACAAAAGAAGATGGGCAAACTTGACAAGCAGATACTCGTTCATTTGGCACACTCGGAAAGTCGGTTTTTGAGAACAAATGCCCTGATCCAAAGCTTGATGTTCGCCAGCTTCAATGCCAGTCCCATCACTTGCAGCGCACCACAGGCGTCAGCAACGTCTCGCAGGGTGCGGCGTCTGCAACCGCCGGTCATACGGTATTTCCATTTCTGACGTCCGCGTTGTCGATCCTGACAGCAATCGTCAAAAAAACTGTATTAACCCTCATCGCAGCTAGTCCTCAGCCCACGGGGTACGCAAAACGGCATTCCGCCCTGCGGTCCGACCGGAGATCATCGCTTCGGTTAGGTAGCAGCCGTTTTGGTATAGGTCCGAAAACATCGATCCCAGCTCTCCGGCTTCGTACAGTCGGGGAATCGCCTTTCCGGCGGGATCAAGAACCTCGGACTCGATGTTGCGCTTGCCGCCGCCGCTCGTACAAACGATGGCGGGGTCGATTTTCACGGCATAGAACGGACCTTGCGTAATTGGTTGCAAGGTCAGGGGGTTGCGCCCGAATTCATCGTCCTTTCCGGCGGCGCAGCTGGCGTTGTATTGTTGGATCGTTTCTTCGACTGCCGCCGGATCACGACCCATTTTTTTGGCCAGTTCGCCAATGCTGTCGGCCTTAATAATCCACCCCTTCTCGACTTCGACGCTGTTGTCATCGCTCCATTCAAGGTTCTCTGCCGCGATGTTCCAGGTGAATGCCTTGAAGACGAGACAATTGTTGGCACGCGTGATTTCATCGAAGATCATGTGCACCGGGCCGGCATTGATGTGTGGCGTATCGACCCAGTGATCGTGTTTCTTCTCCTTGTAATGCGTCAGCTGAAGTTCCGCGGTCTCGTTATAAAAACGCCGATTGTCGGAGGCAATTTCGAGCCAGCTGAAGGTCTGCATGAAGAATGTACGCAGGAAAACGGTCTGGTATCCGGGGATGCGGATGCCAGGCCAGATGCCGCCTGACTGCCCGCTATTGCGCATGTGCCAGAGTTCAGCGCCGGCCTTCTGAAGGATACGGACCCCGTCACCCGTGTTGCCTGGCGTCCCGAGTGGAAAGGCTTCCGCGTAGCCGCAATAGTTGCGCTGCATTTCAAGGTTGGCTTCGTAGCCGCCCACCGCCATCACCACACCGCGTCGGGCCTTAATCGTGGACCGTTGCCCCTGGTGCTCGACGATCGCGCCGAATACTTCAAGCGTGTCAGGATTCTGCACCAAGTCAACGATCGGTGTCTCATACATCACGCGCACGGGACGCTTATCGACATTGGCTTTGAACGCAAGCCATACGCCCGCCGGAATCGGCAGAATGGTCGCGGTATGATCCACCGCTTCCCTTGCGCCGAATTCGGGAAATTCAAGCACCGCCTCACGGTCGCTGAAACCGGCACCACGGATGAATTGTGCACCGACCTCATCAGCACGCGCCTGGATCCACGGCTCGAGTTCGGACATGCGCGTGGCCCACCCATCGAGCATGTCTTCGGGAATGGGGTTGCATACGCTCATGGCACGCTGGTAGGTCTTCAAGGCCTCCGGATTCTTCGTGATCATGAGCGACTGTCCGGATGCACGCGCATTGCCGCCCGCATACTTTTCAGGCATTTTTTCGCAGATAAGCACGTCTGCTTTGGGATCGTGCGCCAAGGCTTCGATACTGGTACAGGCGCCGGCCATGCCGAAGCCGAAGATCAGTACGTCAGTCTCAAAGTCCCATTTCTTTATTGATCCGATACTTGCCATCTTGTCTCCCCGTTTTCGCGCAACCATGCGCATTAAGTTGTCCCGTTAGTCGAGGCATTGCCATTCGAGCTAATCTGCGTGCATTCAAATCAGAAACGATTGCCCACCGCGCGATGCGGTTCGTACACAATCAGCAACACGGTCGAACCGGCAGGCACGGCAACTTTGATTTTGGAGGTCAGGCGGCGGCCTGCTTTGATGCCTTACGGCCTCCGCAAAGTGAGCGCATTGTTTTGTCTTGTTGTGAATGAACCTCGCAAAAAATTGCCCGCTCGAATCGAGCGGCGTACGGATGCTGTCACGGCTAATCGGCGCAATCTTGATAGCGTCAGCCCCATGATCGTCCAGCGTCATACCGCCTAGCACCCATCACCGAATCGGCAAATTCGACCGCGCGAATGCCGATGAGCGCCAATGGTGGCGCTGGTGCCAGTTGACTAATCATTGCTGTACCCCGCTCTTGTTTACCTTTTTCGGTTCACCATCGGCAATTGCGGTAGTGGCCCCAAGTTGATGCGCTTGGTGAAAGCCCTTCGGCAGGCCAGCCTCAGAAGTCATACCGTAAATCGGTTCGCCCGGCAGGCCGGCCTTGAGGGCCTCACGCGCGGCAATCAAGCTATTGAGATTGACGCCAGTGGAGACGCCCATTGCCTCGAACATGAACACGAGGTCTTCCGTGACGACGTTTCCGGAAGCGCCAGGCGCGTAGGGACATCCGCCCAATCCTCCTAACGAGGAGTCAAACGTACGCACGCCCGCATCATATGCTGCAAGGCAGTTGGCGAGCCCGAGACCTCGCGTGTTGTGCATGTGTGCTGCGCCGGTTTTGTCGCCGATTTCCGCACGCACCCTGCGAAACAAGCGCCGCACTTGTGCGGGGTTTGCATAGCCGGTTGTATCCGACAAGCCGGATTCATCGGCGCCCGCGGCGGTAACACTCACAGCCATATGGATAACGTCGTCTTCGGGAACCTCGCCTTGTATCGTGCAACCAAATGCGGTGGCAATGCCGGCTTCGATCCTGACATCCGGGGCGATCTCGTTCCGAAGGGCAACGATTGCGCGCAGTTCGTCAATCATTTGTTCACGTGACTTGCGGACGTTGGCCAGCGAATGGGCAGCACTTGCCGACACGGGAATTGTGAGTTTATGCACGCCCGCCGTCAGCGCTGCCTGCGCGCCGCGCAGATTTGGTACCAGCGCCATCACTGTCAGGCCGGGCAGCGTGAGCGCATGCGCCACAACTGCGGCGGCATCCGCCATTTGTGGCAACAACTTTGCAGGGACAAACGAGCACACTTCAATTTCGCGCAATCCGGCGCGATGCAGCGCAGTGAGCCACCGACATTTGTCCGCGGTTGGCATGGTGCGGCTCACACTCTGCAAGCCGTCGCGCGGCCCGACTTCACTGATGAGCACGTCTGGCATTTCAATCATTGCTTGCACTGCTTACTTGTTTGGTGCCGGGCGAACCGGAGCCGGATTTGGGGGAAGTTCACGAGTCTGCGGTTGGCATGTAGGGTCCCATTCATTTGTCCGCCTGCTGCGGCGCATGCCGGCTTGTCCAAACGCGGATCCATCTTCAAATGGAATGACTCTCGTACAGTTACCATGGCCCGCTTCCGTAAAGATTCCTTTCGGCTCAAGTTGTCCGGACAATAGGCGGAGTGCTCGAACATCCGGGTCAAACACTGGTGAATTGTCATGTTCCGCTTGCGGAGCTGTCACGCTTCAGGGCTGCTCACGTATCCGACACGCGAATAAGTGCCTTGCCAAAATTCTGTCCCCGCATGAGGCGGCAAAACGCCTCCGGCGCCGAGCGCAAGCCCTCTGTGACGTCTTCCCGATAATGAAACTTGCCTTCACGGATCAAGCGCCCAACCCGCTGTTGCATTTCTGTCATATGGTCCAGATAGTCGTAGACCACCAGCCCTTTCATGGTCGCACGCGCGCCGACTACAGGGCCCAGGAAAGGGCCGGCCGGGGGCTTGTCAAGACTGTAGGCCTCAATCATGCCGCACAGAACAATGACCGCGTGGCGGGCAAGGTTGCCAAGTACGGCGGCAAGCGTATCCCCGCCAACATTGTCAAAATAGGCATTAACGCCGTCAGGGCAGACACGATTGAGTTCACCGGAAAGATCGCCATTTTTGTAGTTGATGCACGCCGCAAAGTCGAGTTGGCGCACAGCAAACTCACACTTTTCGTCGGAGCCAGCGATGCCGATCACGCGCGCGCCTGCCATGTGCGCGACCTGGCCAGCAGTGCTGCCGACGGGCCCGGTCGCCGCGGAAACTACAAACGTCTCACCCGACTTGGGCTCCGCCAGAAAGACTGTGCCGGCATAGCCGGTAAGTCCGGGCATACCCAGCACCCCCAGTGCAGTGGACAGCGGAGCAACAGCAGTATCGAGCCTGCGCACACCGGTGCCGTCTGAAAGCGCAAACGTCTGCCATCCATTGCGGACCGAGACAAAGTCTCCTGCCTGATAGCCATCGTGCCGCGATTCGATCACCTGTGCCACGGTCTCGCCGATCATCACGTCACCCGGCGCCAGCCGATCTGAATAGACCGGGCTGTTTTTCATGACGTTCCGGTAATAGGGGTCGAGCGACAGAAAGATCGTGCGCGACAGGAACTGCCCGGCTGACGGCTTGACGACCTCGATTTCATCATGTGCAAAGTCCGCCGGCACCGGCAACCCCCGTGGCACACGGGCCAGTAGGATACGGCGATTGAGCGTCATACCGCGTCAGTCCGCACCACGATGTCGCGACCGTGGTTACGGAAAAACAGCAACGCCAATGCGCTATGCCTGCCATATCAGTTCAGTCAGTTCACCGTCCGGCCCGCGAACCACACCGACCGTTGCGCCAAAGTATGGGGCGTTGGCGCGCACCGCCGGCGGCACCAGCCAATTGGCACCAGCCGGTGGCGATTCAACCCGGATACCGATATTGCAAATGCCTGGCACCAATGCACCCCTATCCTGTGGCCGCGCCATGGCTGCCTTGGGATACTGGTCAATTTCAAACAGCACGGTCCGGTCGTCCGATACCGTCGAAAGCACGTGCGTTGTTCCGCTTGGCAGGTCAAACGCCTGATTGAGCACGCTGTATTCGATATCCCAGGTACCTCCAGTTCCAGTACCGAGCAGGGCATTGTAAAAGGTCAGCGTATCCTCCCGGCGTCGACAGCCCATTACCGCGATGAACAGCTGGTCCACCCAGCACTTGGCCATGGGCAGATCGCTGGTCGGCAGATTGCCGCGCACTTCATTGAGGTAAATCGCTTCGCCGCCCGTGCCACGCGCCTGCATGGGATACAGCTTGTCGGTGAAGGACAATTCTTTGGGCGGGGCAATGATAGGTGTTCCCGCCTTGACCAAGCGCGCATGCGCCTTGTCCGCGCTTGCGACCGTAAGTTCCAGCGCCGACCAGCCGAAATGCCTGCCGGGATGGTATCCCGCTGGTGTTGCCTGCTCGACCAAACGCAGATAGATTTTCGCCCCGCTGGGAGGCTGTAGTACGGCTGATCGCGCACCGAGGACCGCGGGCGCCTGCCAAGCGAGCGCTTCTTCCCCACTGACGACGGCCTGCTCGACCACGTTTTGCTCAAGCAGATCGACATAAAGCGCGAGCGCCGCATCCAGCGAGGGCACGCAAACGGTGCCACAAAACAGGCGCGCCCGGGTTGAATTGGTCATCGCAATACTCCGGGATTCATGAGGTTGTTGGGATCGAGGTGCTGCTTGATGGCATCAAACAGGGCCAGGCCCGTCGGTTCGCGCCCCTGGCGATAGGAATAGAACTTGCCCAGTTGGAAATGAGTCGCGCCAAGCCCGCGCAAGGTATCCGCAACGTCGCGCCTCAATTTGGCGACTACGGTGCGCGCGGCGGGGTTTTCAGCGGGTTCGCCTGTCTTTTCAAGGTAAGCTGCCTCAACCACGCGTTTGTGATATTCGGTGTGCGAATCCGGCCAGAAGAAGACAGGTTCGATCAATGTACCCTGCTGGGAGATCGTGCTCATCAAATAACCAGTCTTGATGTGATGTGTTTCCATAGCCTCTCGATGGGCGGCGAATACCTGTTCACACGCGCGGTACGCGGCTGCCGCTTTCGAATGCGGCACGATGCCGTGGACCGGCACCCAGCGTTCACCCGCTGGTCCCAGCATGTTGTTCGGCACCACAAAGGGTGTGCTGCGCAGCGCTTTCGGAATCGAGTTTTCGGTTTCCTTGCCGGCGATCGACATGATGTCACGGGCCGCCTTCAACCTTGGTGCCAGTGCGGCCTCGCTGTCGGCTTCAACAATCACATGCGCCGAATAGCATCCTGCCCGCAGAAAATTGCGTCCGGCCACCACCATTTTTGCGCCCGCAATTAGGCCCGATTGCTTGACCACATTGGCTAGTACCTTGGCATCGGCAAACAGACTGGCGCGCTTCATCCTTACCTCCGCAAGGGAGGGGTCGAAGGCGAAGCATTCGCTGGCGAGGTTTTGGCGGGAAATGTCCGCCATGGCCTTCAGTGTCGATTCAATATCGGCAAACTCGAAGGACAGGAAACCCAGCGCCTGTGGGCGCGGAATGAGCCGCAAGGTGGCGCGCACCTTGATGCCAAGCGCGCCGGAGTCGCCGACAAACAACCCGGTGAGATCGGGACCGAAATAGCGCATGAAGGCGGGCGCGTTGCCTGCGGCCGCACTCCCGGTGCGCAGCAACTCGCCGTTTGCCGTCACCGATTCCAAGCCGAGTACCGTATCCCCCACCGAACCATGCAGCCCGGAGCCGAGAAACACGCTGCCCTGCGATAACGCACCACCGACCGTCGAGCGCAAACCGGACAGCGGACCCCAGTACGGGGTACGCAGTCCTAGCGGCGCCAGGGCGGCATCGAGATCCGCCCAGTTAACGCCGGATTCGACAACAACGTAGCGATCCGGCTGGTTGATTTCGACAATGCGATTCAGTGCCGATAAGTCGATAAGCACGGACGGCTTGACCGTCAGATAGCCGTCCGTATAACTCAGACCGCCACCACGGGCGACGACAGGACAACCTGCCTCCACAGCAACGCGGACGACAGCCTGTACCTGTTCCACTGAATCCGGACGCGCGATAGCCAGTGGCTTTACGCCTGCGCCATACACATCCTGGCTGTGAAACAGCAATTCTGCTGTGTCGGTAATCACTCGGTCATGACCGATTCGTCCCGCCAAGGCCTCGACGACCTTCGCTTGCGGCGATTGCACTGACGCTACTTGTGCCATGATTTCCATCCGTCGCTGGGCCCCGTAGTATCAGCGGCCAGCAGTCCAGCCGATGCGGCCAGCCGCGTCGCCAGTCGCACGTACTCGTGTTCCGGCGCTGCCAGCACGTCGACGGGTATCGCCAACTGTGAAAGCAGCCGTGCCATATCAGGAGTCAGCACGTCCCGCCAGAGCGCGTGGAAGCACGCGCCGGCCCGGAAAATCTCGACCACATCCGAATGGACGCGTCGTGGCGACGGTGCCATCACCTGCCGGGCGGCCTGCCCATCCTGCGGCAGCCACGGCCAGAACAAATACTTCAGTCGCGCAAAGTTCCACGCGGCCATCAGGTGCGAGCCAGCGGATGTCGGCGTCAGGTCGGGCAACAGTTCCAGGAATTGGCCACGCTCCGCCGCGTTGAGCGGCAGGGGATTCTGCAAAGTCAATCGTGCCGCGCGCGCGCCCAGCAGCTTGGCAAGTTCGGCGCCGATCGCGCCGCTGCCACCTACGGCGAAGATGGATACGCGGTCCAGTCCGAGGGAATCGAGTAATGCCAGCAACGCTATTGCCACTCGATCGGGGGAACAGTGCTCATGCGGCCAGTCGCGGCTCGCACCGTGTCCTGGCAGGTCGGGCAGAACGGTTATTGCCGCCAACTCGCGCGTCACCGGGACGCATACGGGGGAACCAATATCGTGCAAGTGGAGGACCACTTCGCTGCCGCAGCCCGCAACCAGCCTGTAGCCCAGGTCGCCCTCAGGTGTTGCCAATATGGAGCGCCCGGCCGCTTTCGCCGCTTCCACACACTTGCCCGCATCGAGCGCCGTCGCACCGGCTGCATGCGCGGCAAACACCGCATCGGCTTTGGCCACCAGCGCAGACGGACCGCCCCTAACCGTCTCTGCCATCACATGCGACGGCAGCAAGGGCAAGCGCTGCAGGTGGGGTGCCAGCACGTCTTCTGCGCGGTAGTAAATGTGAGCTGGCACCTTGAGCCGCGCCGCTGCTGTCGCATCGTCATACAGGAACGGGGCGCGATAGCCGGTTCGATAGCTATCGCCCGCATCCAGCAGATGCATCACATCATCGTGCAGATGCGCCGGAGCAGGTGACGGGTATGAAAGACGTGCAGGCTGGGAGTGATCATGCCACGGGAAGAACAGATGCTGCTCGCGCATTCTCGCCAGCAACCAAATCAGATGTGAACCATCCCACGTCGGCTCAAACGGCGGCAGGTAGTGCGCAAGCAGCGCCTCGCGTTCCGTCGTGGAAAAGCGGGCATAACCATCACACACCAGTGCAACGACTTTCTCCGGAAAATCAAGAGCCGTGCGTAAGGCGATGACGGCACCTGTATGGACTCCGAACAGGATCGCCCGTTCAATCCCCAGCCGATCCAGCAGTTTTGCAACAGCCGCCGCATAATCAGGTATTTCCGGTTGACTTAGAGGTAATGGATCAGACTCGCCAAAGGCGGGCGTGTCGGGGGCGAAAACCGCATAGTTCGCGGCGAGTCGTTCAATCCACGGGATCATTGCGCGCGAATTCTGCGGCGACTGATGTAGCAACACGAGTGCTGGGCCATGACCAGCATGGCGCACCAGCACACGGCGATCGCCAACGGTAACAAACTGCTTACTGATTTTCATTTGATTTTTTTCAGTGCGTAATTCGATGAGTGCAGAGCCAACGTGATGCTACGCAAATCAAGCATTCCACTATCGATGGAAGCTGAGCACGCTGAGTTGTCTTACCAAACCGATGCTGTGATATGAGCCTTGCCCGAACTAGGTAAGGCAATATGTATGCCATGAGGAAAGAACAAGCAATTTCGCCGGAAGCAACGAGTTAAAAACGCAACGATTACTAAGCATTGAGTTGTGATCAGATTTACGCCACCAGCGCAGGTGATCTGGACTCGAAGCAAATTTGTAGAAAACGCTGTCAACTAGCTAAACGACGGAAACTCGATTAAACCCCAGTTTGAAACTGTTGCAGTTTCGAGTTGAAACACGTCTTGTTTCAGCCCGCCTCCAAATACACATAGACGCTAACGTACTTCCGAGTCAGCCATATGTGTAAAGACGCATATTGGCAAAATTAAGTCAGCAACCCAAGACGGCCCACTACTTGCTTATAGGGTCTGAGGTTTATGTTGGAAACAACATGGGCCCGCGGAAAAGCCGAGAGATTGATTTGAACCCGGAAACCCCGATCAATTCAATAGCACGCCGTATTCCTGAGGATGCGAACAGAACATGATGACGACACAAGGCGCGCCGTTCATCGCCGATGGGTTAAACGACAATGGCGCGCAGGCAATACGATCATTGTGCCTAGACCGATCCTAATATTTGCTGGGTGTTCCAGCCAGGAAAAAAATGCTTAAGTGCTTACCGAAACGTGGCCCGGCAACATAGAAATACGCGATGGAAAACCGTTCCAATTACTTGACCAAGCTGGTGAAGTTGTCCTGCCTGGAAAAAACAGTTGGCTGCGGCATTGAAAGTCAGACGATCATCAAATGTAAAAAAATAACAGCCTATCCACCCACCATTAATCTGCCCGTCCGGCCTGCGTTTTTTTGCGGCACACATTGTCCGCACAGTGGATGAGAAAAGCGCACTATTTTCTGCATATTGAAGAATTCCTAGGGATTCACACAGGTAATTCAGGTTGACCTGGAGAATCATTAATGGCCCTCGTTTTCGAACGCGTCACAATTTTTTGTAGAAATCTCGATCGCTCGTTAGACTTTTACTGCGGCGTCCTTGGGCTCGTTCCGGTCGAAAAAAAAACCATTTTTGGCCCGGCGGCTGGCGGCTTATTACAGCTTGCCAACTGCACCATGCGCATCGCGCTACTCGCGCCCGCCGCTGAGGCCGGTGCGGTGTTAGGGCTATTCGAGATATCAAAGGTGGATGGCGCTGCGCTAGATGAAATTTGCACGGCGCCCGGGAGACCGCACTACGGCCAGACGGCGGTAGTGGTGTCTACCGATGATTTCGATGGCCTGCATAAAAGGCTGAAAGAAGCGGATACGCTTTTTCTTACGCCACCGCTTACCTATCCAAAACGACAGGCAAGTGAACGTTCGCCTGCCGGTCTGTATCACGAAATGATTTTTTACGACCCAGACGGCATACTCGTGAGCGTGATGCAGGTTAAACCCCTTCCCATCGAGACTAATTGAGCATTTCATGCGGGCAATTACCGGCACTATTTCATATACCAGCAATAAGCCAGAACGCAAGGGCGAGGTACGGGGCATCGAGCACTTTCGCATCGACATTTACGATGACGGCGAGCGCACCACCGCCTCGCACTGCGAGATTGACGACAAGCCTCGGGTAGTTCGCGACGTAAACCTGCGCATCAATTCAGCGCGTCGACCTGTTGAATGTTTTGTGCGCATCGCAGTGGGCGGCAAGTTGCGCGGAGCCGGGTTTTTTCGTTTCGGCGAATCGTTTGCCAAATGTGACACGCAATCGAACATTGAAGGAAGCGTGTTCCAACAGTTGGAACTGGACGCGTGGGTGCCTGCATTTGGCAACCACGCTATGATCAACGATGGATTCCTGATGAGCCTGTATGACCGAAACAGTGGCCCGGGTGTGCAGGTGATCCCGCGAATGCTGCTGTCCTCGCCTGATCATCGTGGCGCCACCGGACCCATGCTGTTCTGTACTGATGTCGCGATTGAGTATGTGGGAGACGAAACAATTGATGTCAAGGCTGGGGCGTTCGATGCGTCGCACTATCGAATCGTCGGCGTACCGGGGCTGCCCGTCGAACATCCGTCATATGATTTGTGGTGCACTGCTGACTCCGACCATGTATTGCTCAAAGCGCATGTAGACGGCTATATGCAGACCTACTACGAATTGGTTGCCCTCAGCGTCATCGATCGCATACCACTCAGATGATTTTCCATGCCCTGTTGGTGTTGCACATTGCCGTCCTTGGTTACTGGCTCGGCTCTGAACTGGTGATCAACAGCACCTATCGCTATGTTTCGTGGTCGGATTCGATGTCGTTCGCCGAACGTAGCCGCCTGATGAATCAGGTTATGCATGCGGACCAGCATGTCCGCTACGCCCTATTGTTGCAGGCTGGCGTGGGAATGGCACTGGCGGCGGACGTCGGATATTTCCCCGGCGGAGAGACGCTCGCCTGGATTGCACTTGCCGCAATGGTGGCGTGGCTGTCTCTGGTTGAAGTTACCCATCGACGACGTAACACTTTGGTAGGCGAGCAACTTGCAGCAGTTGATCGCGCATTGCGCTATATCGGGATGCTGGCGCTCGTTGTGGCGGCACTTGGGGCATGGAAACATTGGCCAATGTTCCAGTCTGTGCCGACATGGCTAGCGTGGAAACTGCTCTGTTTCGCCTTTGTCATGTCCTGTGGTATTGGTATTCGCTTTGCGTTGATGGGGTTTTTCCGCGTATGGAGCGAAATTGCCATCACCGGCTCCACACCGGCACGCGAAAAGGAAATCCGCGCGATATATGTGCGCGCGACGGGCGTTCTTGTGTTGTTGTGGATCGGGATCAGCGTAATCGTCGTGCTGAGCTTGTACAAACCGGCGTGGTAATCGTAGTCCGCGGCAGGCCCAGCGCGATTCATAACATGATTAATCGTTTCGAATCGAACCTGTCGCGCAATCAATCCCATTTTTGTTGAGGGCACACACCGGACCTTGAAAGTAGGTTCAAATTAAACCACCTCCCGCAAAAGCCAAGGCGCATTTGGCGGCCCCTCCCAGGATTCTGGAAATCACTGGCTGTCGCGCGGTATCGGGCTTCTGTAGATTGGGGGCATAGCGGTTATTCAAGTCAATCACCTCGTTGTGAGGTGCATCCCGCATATATTCTTAATTGTCAAAATAAATTTCGACTGCTGTTTAGGGCAGACCATTTTAAGGCCCCTGTTAGGGTACGCATTTGCCCAGTTGAATTACCAAGGAATGTTATGACAGCGAACATTAAGGAAAACGCCATGCACGTTGAGGCAATCATATCGAGCAAGAACCCAGTACGACTCTACCCATGGCTGATGGCTTTGCTGGTCCTTTTTATGTTGATGGTCACCAACGGTTTCACCACAACAAGTATCACCGGCTATGATGAATCGCTGTTAAAAGAGTTCGGCTGGTCCCGCGGACAGCTCAAATTTCGCGATTTGATCACGCTGTTTGTCGCGGGCTTAGCCGCGCCGTTTGCGGGAGCGCTTATCGATAGGGTAGGCGTGCGCAAGTTGATGCTGATCGGCAGTCTGCTGATGGCTGCGGCCTATTTTTCCTATGGGCACATTACCAGTCTGGCACAGATGTACTTGATCCATGCAGTATTCGGTGTCGCGCTGGTATGCGCAGGGATCCTGGTCGCGGTGATCCATGTATCGCAGTGGTTCGTGAGCCATCGAGGCACCGCAATCGGAATTGCCTTAGTTGGTAGCAGTCTGGGCGGCGTGGTGTTCACGCCCGTTGTTGTTGCGCTGATCACTAGCATAGGCTGGCGCGCGACGTTTGAGTGGATGTCTCTCTTCAATGTGGGGCTGTTCTTCCTTTGTTTCTGGCTGGCGCGAAGCCCCGAGGAAATGGGCCAGAAGCCTTTGGGTTTTGGCGAGGTTTCAAGTAGCAGTTCGTTGCCGGCATCACCGGGTGATGTGACATACACCCAAGCTTTGCGAACCGTCAGTTTTTGGGCACTGGCTACGGTCGCGATGACGACCTTTTATTCGCTGCTTGCGCTGGCGGGCCATCTTTTCCTGCACCTGCGCGGCTTGGGCTGGACACCGCAGGCAGCCGGAATGGGCATCAGCATTCTGTTCACAATGGGACTCATCAGCAAGTTTCTGTTCGGCCTGCTGGTGGATTACTTCAATATGCGAACAGTGTTCTTCCTCAATATCCTTGTGATGCTAATCGGGCTGATATTGCTGGCGACGCAACGCGCGGATTTGATCTGGCCAGCAATTGTCGTCACCGGTTTTGGTTGGGGTGGCCTGTACACCTTGCTGCAATTGCAGACCGTCAACAATTTTGGTCTCACGCATTCGGGGAAGATCCTAGGGACCATCACATTGATGGATGCGATCGCCGGCGGATTGGGAATCTGGCTGACCGGGGTATTGTTCGATCGATTCAATAGCTACGAAGTAGCGTTTTATCTACTCGTCGGCTTGCTGAGCCTGGCGCTGATTGCGTCAACGAAAATTAAACGTGAAATCAAATTGCCTTAACCAGGGCCATGGTCTATAGGAGACCGGGGGGGACAGGGTCTTCTACCGATTTCATCAATTGCCATCTTGTTTGACGAAATGAGCCGATAAACCTGTGGCACGAAAACCTCGCTGCGGAATTGGCAAATTCGCGGCTAACGCGATTATCAAAGTCAACTGTGCCGACAAGGAGTGACCTTAGCCGAAATGCGCCATTGCGCACCACACTCGCCATCGGGCACGGCAATGGTTTCCGGCAACAAGACGACATGGGGGCCGTGCCTAAATTGGGCGGATAATGCGCCCTGATGCCTTGACGATGCCGACGACAAGGACCCTCAGCTACCGCAATCAACACTTGCGCTTCACAATTCCCCTACGAAGTTTTCGCACCTCCACGTATTCGGTTGATTGCCTTTATGTGATCGAGTCTTCGCGTGAATGCCTGCCGCAAAAACAGCAAGGCCCGGCAAATCGCCGGGCCTTGCTGCAACCGCCGCCTATATGTGGCCGAATTCGGTATCAGTAAAAACGATACCGGAAGTCGACACCGTATGTGCGCGGAACATTAATATAGGCGCTCGCAATGCCAATGCCGGCAATATCGAATCCGCCGGTGTAATACTGTTTGTCGCTCAGATTCTTGCCCCACAATGCCAACGCCCACTTGCCGCCGTTGGCTTCATAGCCAACTCGTGCATCGACCAATGTATAGGCGCTCGTCTTGATGAGTTCCGAGGCTGCGAGGTTCTGATAGTGATCTCCGACATGCTTGGCACTCGCGTTGAATATAATGGCGTCCTTGCCAACGCGGAGGCGATAACTGGTACCAAGCCCCCATTGCTGTTTCGGCGCCTGCTTTAGCGGCTTTCCGGCGAACGTCGCGGCGTTCGCTGCCGTGTAGTCCTTGTACTTGCCATCGATCGTCCCAAGGTTGCCGCTCAGTTGCCATGCGCTGGTAATTTGCGCCGTCGCTTCCACTTCAACGCCCTTCAGTGTCGCGCTGGCGGCGTTGGTCAGTACAGCCAACCCGTTTGTGTCGAACGCAGTGAGTTGCAGATCTTTGTAGTCGTTGAGATAGTAGTCGAGATTGAAGCGCACGCGCCCGTCGGCAATGGTCGTTTTCATCCCGATTTCATAGGACGTCACGATTTCCGGCTTGAGCGTGGTAAAGGCCGCGACCGACGCGGCGCGGCCGTTGAAGCCGCCGCTCTTGAAACCTGTTGCGGCCGTGGCATATGCGAGTACGTCCTGATTAAGTTGTGCATCCAAGCCCACTTTCCAGTCGGCGCGTGTCCACGTTTCCTTTTTTGCCAACTGGAAGGCTTGCGTGCCATTGGTGCGGATCGACACAATCGACATGTCCTTTGTCTCGCTGCTGTAGCGCAGACCGCCCGTGGCTTTCCATACCGCGTCAAATTTGTAGTCGGCCTGACCATAAACTGCGGCGGCACTGGTTTTTTGGCTGATGGTATTGGTGGAACCGGTAGCTAAAATATCCTGGCGTGTTGGCTGGTCATTCTTCTCGTTGAAGAAAAATACCCCGCCGGTCCACTGCAATGGGCCTGTGCCAGTGGAAATAAGTTGCGACTCGTAACTGTTCTGGCTCTGCTTCTGGTCCTGATAAAGGTGAAAGCGGGGTTTGCGCGGTGCCGTCGACATCGATATATAACAGATTGCTCATCCTGCGGTACGCAAGGATGTTTCGCCAATCCATGCCGTCGAAGCTGGTGGAAGTGACCAACGAGACGCCGCTCTGGTCAAGATCGTTGAGACCATTTGGCAGATCCGTTTGAATCGTTAGAAGATCGCCATCCGCATTGTTGACAGGGCGTCCCACGCGCAATGCCGTGGCTGGATCGATGATGCCAGACGCATAGGTTGGCCCGCTGCGTTGCTTCACACTGTCCAAAGCGAGCGTCGCGCGGCTCGATGCTCCGAAATTCATGCCAAAGCTTGCGCGGGCGCCATACACCTGCTCGTCATTGACTTTGCCCCCGTTGGTGATGTCCTTGAGATAGCCATCGCGATTCTTGGACATGACGGCGAATGTTGCGTCAACGTTTTCGCCCAATTTCGTGCTGAGACCAGCGCGAATATCCTGCCGCGCGAGATTGCCGATTCGCCCATCAATTTCGAACTTTTCCTGGCCATTCGGCTTGGCGGTCACGTATCGGATTGCGCCACCTGTCGCGTTACGTCCGTATAGCGTGCCTTGCGGACCGCGCAGCACCTCAATACGTTGCACGTCAAACAAATCGAAAAGTGCGCCGGTTTGACGGGGAATATAAACATCATCGATATATATTGCCACCGAAGGATCGGCAGAAAATAGCGACTCGTCCGTGCCGACACCCCGCATGAATACCTTGGCGCCACTCGACGTGCCCGTATTGGGTTCGACGACTATATTGGGCACCTCAAATTTGATGTCATCAAGGCGGCGAATCTGTTTTTGTTCAATGTCCTTGACATTGATGGTGGTGATCGAAATCGGCACCTTTTGCATTTCCTCATCGCGTCTTTGCGCGCTGACGACGACCGTTTCCAGTTTGTTTAAATCCGCGACCGCATCACCTTTCGCGGCTGTCTGCGCGTATGACCACGGAGATGCCACAGCAGCAACCGCAAGACCAATAGCGACGGAAAGTACTTTCTTTCTTGACTGGTGCTTGAACTGCTTCTTCATGGAAATTCTCCGTTAAGTCTAATTAGTTGAGACTACTACCATGCGACGCGACGGAAGCGTATTGCAGGTCATAGCGAAGAAAACGCTTGGCAGGTTTGGTACATAGTCCGGGATGGACAACCTACAAAACGATGACCCCACCTGCGTATGCGTGTGAACGCGAGTAAAAGTAGCTACATGCGCAACCTTGAAACTCACTGGACAATTTGTTGCGGCAATTCAAAACTGGCCAATGCGCAAGACACAATGAGCAAAATGCATGCCACTAGGAATTCAAGTGAATGGGCCGCGTTCAACCCCAACGGGGCGTAATTCCGCTCAAATATTCTGTTTGGAACAGTTGCAGTTCAAGTATGAAACAAAGTCTTGTTTCACAGATTGAGAGACATCGGCGTTCCGTTTTCAACCAAACCGCACAATGCATCGTTTCGCTTAATGAACGCGAAGCGCGCCGCTATCCCCGCAACGTGGTTCGGCTTATATGGAATGCCGGCACCGAACGCAAAATTACTGGCGGCGATTGACCATCCGCCGTTGGTGAGCAAGGGTGATAAATTGCCACGCTGCATTTGAACGGTCCCGACAACCGCACCATGCTTAGCGACAAGACGGAAGCCAAAATCGGGATCGGCTGAACACCACGCCTGGCGGACCCCGCGCTACTTCCAGTTCCGGTCGTACCGCAGGTACTTCCCCGCCTCTTGAAGAGTTGCCGGCAGGGCTTTTGTGAACTTGCTGGCCGGGTATTGCTGTACGTACTGGTCGTAGATCGGCTTATACAGCGGCCAGCAAAGGTCCGGGATGCGGTGCTGCGCACGGAAGGCCGCAATGGGGATGATCGCCGTCACCGCTTGCTCGTGAGCGGATCGCGCCTCCGCCAGTACCTCGCCCCGAGGGCCATAGACGCTGCTGCCGCCGCTACCGGCATCCTCGAACACGCGCGAAATGTCCGGGCTCACCGCATTGTTGCACACTGCGCAAAATACCTTGTTGTAGTAGGCAGTAGCCCACATGTCGTTCTGCATGAAACCGCCAGTGGCGGTGCGCAGGAATATCTCGCCGCCTTTCAGCGCCATTGCACGGAAAAGCTCGAATTCGCCCTGAGTGGAGGATAGGCACAGGTTGCCGAGCGGTGTGCGCGTAACCGGGATGACGTGGTCAAGGCCATACATCTCCACGTAACGGTCATAGCAGTTGAACACGGTGCTGGTCATTAACTCGATGGGGGTGGTGCCAATCTGAAAAACTCCCATCAGGCTGCGCGCCTTCCAGTGCTTGTCAACGATGCGGCCGTCTGGTCCGATTATGGTGGTAATCGAGAGCAAGTGTCCTGGCCAATCTGCGTCGCGGACATACGAACCGAAGACGATGTAGCATTTGTACTTGCGCGCAGCCTTGGAAATCTCTTCCGTCTCCGGACCGGGGATTTCGATGGCCACGCGCAGCGCTTCCTCGCGCGTCCACTCAAAGCGGAAACCAGTGATGGGGAATTCGTGAAAGAACAGGAGGTCTTTCGGGACACTCCAGGTCTGCACGCCATCGATCAGGTCGAGCATGTGTGCAAGATTTTCTCTGCGCCCCTTCTCGGGGTTGGCGGCATCCACCGGGCGCACACGGGTCTGCATCACTGCGAGACTCACGGTGTCCTTCGCCAGCGGCACGATATCGTACGAACCGTCGGCGTGGACCAAGGGCACCGTGGCCTGCGCGCCGCCCGCCATGGTCTTGGCACCAGCGCCTGATGAGGCGGCCACCGCTCCCGGCAGTGCCAACCCGGCGAAACCAGTCGCCGCAACACCGAGAAAGCCGCGCCGCGTCGCGTGAGCTGCCGTCATTTCAGGGTCGGTAAGCTTCCTTTTCATTTTTGGCTACTCCTAAGGCGAGCTGTTCTCAGTCGTGTCATGGTTTAATTTCCTGTTTGAAGCGTATTGCGAAGTACGTTTCTGGTGCCACAAAGAATTGACCGTTGCACGTCTTATAACTTCAGTCGAGAAAACGCTTGCATGGTTCGTAGTCGCGCCGGCAAAAAGAGATGTGCCTCATGCCTGCCGTATTGTCTGAACCCGCTCCTGGTATCGCTTATTAATGCAAACTTTCCGTTCCGGTTCGGTACACAGTACGATTTTGACGATCAACTTGGCTCAGATACGTTACAAATCGATCGTCAAATCTGCCCACGCGTGCAAATGAAAGCGATAGCAATTGCATGTGTCAGCTCAAAACTCGTACAAAAGCGTGATGCCATACTGGCGAAGCCTTGGAAGGAAATCAACGGCGGTCCGGCGGAATGTTGCTGGGTCCAGATAGCGAAATCCATTGAGTGCGGTGTCGTCATCGGCGGCGTTCTTGACAAAGATCGTCGCGCGCCAGTCGTTGCCGTGAACGCCCGCGCTAGCATTGATATGGGTGAAAGGGTCCGCCCAAATGAGATTCTGGATCTCTGCGTAGCGCCGCGACTGATAGACCATATCGGCGCGTGCAAACACGCGCAGGTCAGCCGAACCAGCCGGGACATCGATTGCGGCAGACCCCGCCGCCGAATGCCTTGGGCTGCGCGGCAGTGTGAATCCCGCCACCGACCTATTCCCTCCAAAGACCGTACCGTTCGTTATCTCGGTGCCTTCGAGCGCCTTGGCGTCGGTAAAGGCGTAATTGCCACTGAGCGTTAGCCAGCGATTCGCCTTCACAACAAGTTCTGCTTCCAAGCCGCGTGTCCGTGCTTTACCGACGTTGTTCACGACGGTCGTCGACGTAATCGCACCTGTGAATGGATTCTGCACCGACGAGACATTTGATAGTTGCAGTCCCGAGATATTATTCTGGAACAGTGCAAAGTTGAACCGGATACTACGGTCGGCAAATTCGCTTTTGGCACCGAGTTCCCCAGACGTGACCTTCTCGCCATCGTACGCGAAGTCACTTGCCGCCAAACCAGGGGTCGTATTGAAGCCACCACTTTTGCTACCCTTTGCCAGCTGAGCGTAGAACAGGACGTCTTTGTACGGCTTATAGTCAAATGTGAAACGCGGCGCGAAGTCCCTGAAGGTCTTGCTACCACTCACGTAGCAGAGTTGACCCGCCGTACAAGTGCCGACACTTACAATTGCCGTGCCGAGCGCTGGACCGCCGATCTGAACCCGCTCGTTTCCAAAGCGCCCTTCGGCCGAAAGTTTTATCGTTTCACTCATTGTATATTGCACACGACCGAAGGGTGAGAGGCTGCGCACACTCGACTCTGGCTTTGGCCGCAGGGGATCAGCAATGGTCTGTAGCGTCGCATTTTGCGCAATCACGCCGGAAGTTTCGCCGTGCCCGTTTTCCTTGTAGTAGAAAGCGCCGATCAACCAAGTCAACGCGGCATCTTGAGGCGACATCAGGCGCAATTCCTGCGAAAGGTAGTTGAGTCGGTCACGGTCGTAAGTCAGCCATGAAGATGCCGGGAAGCCAAAGCCAGGCGCAAAGCGTGTTCCGTTATAGGATTGGTCCGCCCCCAAATTGGACTTCTGGCGTGTGTAAGCACTCTGCGAAGTTAGCGTGTACCCGCCGCCAAAGTGGTAATTCAACGTTGCTGATCCACGCAACACATTGCGATCAAGTCCTGCAATGTTGCCGTAGTTGATGCCGGTCTTCGGGTCGGTGTAATTGACGAAGTCGGTCTCATTGAGCCGCACAGTCCTGCCAGAAAACGTCGATGCGCCACAGGGCCAGCCATTGGTACGCGTTGTAAGCGAGGCCGGGAATGCCGGATCAGGGAGACCGGTAGCTGGGTTATTTCCAACAATATTGATTACATGACCGTCGCAGCTAGTACCATTCGCAGCGTTAGAGGATCCGTTCTGGTTCGTCACCACGCCGCCTGCCTGAGTCGGAATCGTGCGAACTGCCGCTGCAAATAGGCCATCGCGATCGACGGAATAATCTAATGAAAATAGCGCATCGAAGGTCTTTGACGGTGTGAAAGATAACTCTCCGCCGCCTGACTTGGTACGCTCATTACCTATTTTGTTGCCGGTTTGACTATTGGTGTATTGGCCACCGTACTCATAGTTCCTCGCTCTAAGGCGCGCCGAAAGCACGCTCGGCAAAATTGGCAGGGTTATGGCTCCAAAGAGTGATTTCTCTCCCCCCTGACCGGCGACCGTCGCGGATACTTTTCCGGTTAGTTCGTTTTCCGGCTTCACGGTGATGTAATTAATCGCGCCGGCATAGGTTGAACGCCCATAAAGTGCAGATTGCGGCCCCTTTATAACCTCGACACGCTGCACGTCATCGAGCACAAGGCCAAGTGCCGCGTCGCGCACGTATACGCCATTGACGAACACCGACACCGGCTGTGGCGCGTCGTTACGATTCGTTGAAATGCCTCGAATGACGGGTCGCTCCCCCGTGCGACCAAAATCCGGAGAATAACTAAGACCAGGGGTAAATTGCGAAAGCTCACTAAGCGAAGTGACCCCGAGCTCCTGAAGATCTTTGCCGGTAAGGGCACGGATGGAAAGCGGCACATCCTGCAAGCGTTCCCCAATTTTGCGTGCCGTCACCACGATTTCTTCAAGGGACGCGCTCTCTTCGACGGCAGTACTAACTGGCGCGGCACTGGCTGGAGCAGTTTGCGCGCCGACGTGGCTGCTTGCGACGCTCATGGCAGTTATGAGAAGTAATTTCAATTGCATGCGAGCCTCCTTGTTATATTCACTGGACAATTCAATTGGTTTCTGCGATTCGAAACTTGCCAATGCGTATCAAAAGCAAGTTGCATGCCATAGATAATTTGTCAGAAAAGACTTTGCCAAGTGCCAAATGGGACGTTTTTCCAATCTCGAATTAGGTTTGGAACAGCCGCACGCTATATATGAAACAACTATTCGTTTCATTTATATTGGGACCTTGGGTGTCCGGCTTGTAACCAATACCTGAAACTCAAGAATTCGCTTCACAAACGCGAAACTCCAACTTTGGTCTCACGGCAAGCTGCATGAACCGATCCGGTCTTCAAGGCGGGGCATGGTTCATTCGCGCTGAAATATCGCTTGGCCAAAACAATCAGATGTCGTGATAATTCGGGACCATCCGGCTCGTTGAGCGACAGTCGTCGCCCGCATGACCGAGCGCGCGGCATGCGCAGATAGCAATCGCCGCTTGCTGATCCGGCCCATGTGCCGGATATGGCCGGATGAAGTCTCCGTGGACGTGAGCACGAGCAAGGAGACAAAGTGTCGGGCAGACTGGAAGTGCCGCACGTTACCGCTAGTCGACGCCATTACGGCGGTTGCGATCACTTGGCCGACGCTGGGAATCGACATCAAGGTCTTGCAAGCCGCGCTGTGTTTGCGCCACGGCCGACAATTCGCGTTCGAACTGGCCGAGGTGCCGCTTCGAGAAGGTGAATCTCCTCGACCAGCAGTTCCATCAGGCAGCGAACCATCTCCGGCACCGCCGAGTGCGGATCCGCCAGTACCCGTCTGATATGTTCGATTCCGACGCGGGACCCCTGAGGAAAGCTGATTCCGAATTCATGGCAGAAGCTGCGCCGCGCATTGATGCGTCTGGTGCGGATACCCATCTACCGCGAGCGAGCGCGATGCAATCCCTGCAGGTCTTGTTGCTCGACCGACTTGACCTTGACCGGCTGGATATCCGATAACCGTGCCGTTTCCAGGAGCGCGGTGGCATTGGTCTTGTTGCAATTCACGTAGGCGCGCACATAAACCGGCGGCAGCAACTTGACTTCAAACCACAATCCATTCAGCCAGCGCGCTCAGTGGTGTGCCGATCCGCAGGCTTCCCATCACGACCAAGCCCACCGCGCGTTTGAGGAACCAGCGTTCGAGCTGTGATCGCGTGAGACGCCTGCGTTCGACAATTTTCCATTGCGAGTCGGCAACGTCCAGTTGAAAGACGCTCTCTGGCAGATCGACGGCGATCGCAATGGCATTTATCTCGGACTCCTTCCGTTCATTGCTGGCAACCCATACCATAAGAGCGCCAGCTGGCACGATAATGCCGTTCAAAATGGGAGGAGCATCCCATTAGGCGACAATGCCTGAATCGCTGACCGGCGCACAGGCTCCCAGCCAAGACGTCTCTATGCCGTATTGATCAATCCGGCGACGCTTGCGGCGACCTCAGGTACCCACGGCGCCGCATCGGTCACGCGGCGTGCTAAAAAGAAACTCGATAACACCTATTCCAGAAGGCGTTCTCCGCGCAGCTTCCTCCATAACGTGGTTCGGCTAATACCCAATAGTGACGCCGCAACCTGCTTGTTGCCACCAGCCCGCGACAACGCATCGACGATCGTCGCTGTGCCAATTCTTACAGGCATCTCGGGTATAGGAATAATGTCGTCTTGCGGCAACGGCGCCAGGGTCGGATTCAGCTCTTGCACGTCGAGCATGAAAGCAAAATAGTCGATTTCTTTAGCGTTTCTCAATGCGCCGACATAAGCTGCAAAGCGCTCCATGATGTTTTCCAATTCCCGTACATTACCTGGCCATGCGTATTTGATCAGGCTAGGCAGTAATGGTGCCAGTATCTGATCCGCAGGCAAACTGCAACCCTGTCGGCGCAATATTGTGAACAACAACTGAAGTGCCAAGCTTCCGATGTCTTCGGGCCGCTCTCTGAGCGCGGGAAGTGCCATTCGCAAAATATTGATGCGATAGTACAGGTCCGCACGGAATGTTCCGCGCGCGATCCGTTCCGGCAAATGACAATGCGTCGCGGCGATCACGCGAACATCTATTGGAATCGGTTGCAAGCTACCGAGTCGGACCACTTCTCGCTCCTGCAGTACTCGCAACAAGCGCGTCTGCATGGACAAAGGCATGTCGCCGATCTCGTCGAGAAAAATGGTACCTGTGTGCGCAGTCTCGAAAAGACCAGGTTTCCCGCCCTTACGCGAACCTGTGAACGCGCCCTCGTCGTAGCCGAACAACTCACTTTCCAGCAAGGACTCAGGAAACGCCGCGCAGTTTAACGCGATGAAGGGTTTGTTGCCGCGCTCGCTAGCATTGTGGATGGCCTGTGCGAACAGTTCTTTGCCAGTGCCGCTCTCACCAGTAATGAGCACCGTCGAACCAGTCTTGGCACAACGCTCGGCGACGGCACGCGCATGTCGAACTGCCGGACTGGTGCCGAGAATCTGGCTGAAATCGTATCGTGCGGACAAACTGCGGGTCTTGCGTTGCGATCGTACGACAGTGTCGGCACGCTTAATGTCATGGGTGTCGGAAAGGGTCAGCAGTGCGCCGGTAATAATGCCCGACTCGCGTATCGCGGTACGGGACATGAGGTACAGCTTGTCGGCGCACTGCACCACTGAATCGATGCCTGCGTCATTTTCGGCAAGCACATCGGCCAACGAAAACTGTGGAGCCAGTTCCGAAAGGGTACGCCCGATCGAGTTTCGGTCCACGGCGTTGATGATCCGTTCCATCAGCGGATTAATGGCGGTAATCCGGTTGTCGGTATCGACCGCCAGTACTGCTTCGTGCAGATTGCGCAATACACCGTTGAGGTTGTCATAGCGTGCTGCTTCAAGGATTGTCAGTTCCGAAATCTGTATGGCATCCTCGAACGCTTGTCGGACGGATTCAAGGCTGTAGATAAGTATCCCTGTGAGGCCGCTGCTCTCAGCCAATTCGACTACCAAGCTCGATCCGACGATCACTTGGTAGCCGTCCTCGCGCAGTCGTCGAAAGCTTTCTCGTGCATCCTCCCTGGTTTCGTACGGCTGCTGCGAGATGTGAACTTGGAGCATGTCCTTTACATTCTCAAGCACGTCGAACTTCTCGCGAAAGATACCCACTCCGATACGATCGGAAACCTTGCGCGCTCGCTGCAGTGCCTGTAGAAAGTCGAAGCCGGTGATTTTTATTGTGACGACCGGCAGGGACAGAGCGGCGCGTAAAAGTACGGCATTTGCGCCGGCCGTGATGATTACGTCAGCCTGGCGGTCTTTTTCGATCACTTTACCCAAGGCAAGCGCATGATCGAGCACGACTTCTGTCACGTCAATTTCGGCGCGGTCGGAAAACTCGGACGCGACCGTGTGCACCAGCCGACTAAGCGTGCCATAGCCGAGTACGGAAATACGCGCCCGACGATGCTTACTAGATAACAATGTTTTCTCCTTGTGGAACAGCGTCGAGACTTATTCCATTGGCCGATACGACAGCTAGGTGGCGTTTCAATCGTCGTTCAACATATTACACGATTGTTTCATGTGCGTTGCGAGGCGCAATGCCGGATTTGTCCGCGTGCATCTTGTTCATGAAATGCATATTTCATTCGCGAATACCGTGGTAACTCTCTGTTTTTACGGCAGATATATGCCGACCAAGCCATTGAGAACCAACAGCCAAATTGACGAATTAACTAGCCTGACACGCACCTTGAAATTTTACTATTGTAACGGTAATGACGATTTTGTTGCACTTCTGTTCCAAAATTTTCTGTCGCACACAATCCCGTGTAACGATGATCGTGATGATGTAGCGTCGTGCTGCAAGGGGGATGCATGTATCGTCTTCGAAAAGAGTCCAGCGGTTCCAGAAGGGAAATTGAAGTTGGACGATTTGCTACGAATTAACGAGGTGGGCTGCGAGATGGATTGCAAGATCAAACCATCGCGGTCGCGTGCGCCGATAAGCTGCGGTTGGTCGTTGCATTGGTCGATGCTGGTATCCAATCAATCGAGGCAACCAACTTCGTGTCTTCCAAGGCAGTCCCGCAAATGGCGGACGCCGATAAGCTCTACCCCTCGCTGCCTCGTACCGACGAAGTCGGCATACTCGGCGTTAGTGCCCAATGCGCGCGTCCTTGAACGTGCCCTTGCGAGGGGCGTTAGAAAAATCGCCGTGGTTTTGTCCGCAACAGAGACAACAAGCGACGAATTCATCGGCAAGAGGCGATGTTCAATTTGACAACGGAATTCATCTGGCAAGCATCTTGCTACATACTAATTAATTGGAACAATTTCAGAAAAATTGTTTCATTCCCGTTTCAGGCGATTGAGACAGGTATGTTTCAGCGCCGGTATGTTCGCGGCGGCAAAATGAACTGCCACAAGTTTCATAGACGGATGGCCGTCAAAATGACTTAAGCAGTTGCATAAAGGAATCGAGCATGAGCGATTTGCTACGCATCAACGAGGTTGGGCCACGAGATGGTTTGCAGAATCAGGCCGTTGCGGTCGTATGCGCGGATAAGCTGCGCCTGATTTCTTCGCTGGTTGATGCGGGCATTCGATCAATCGAGGTAACCAGTTTCGTTTCGCCCAAAGCGGTCCCACAAATGGCCGACGCCGATAGCCTCTACCCCATGTTGCCCCGCACCGACGAAGTGGCGTACTCGGCATTGGTGCCCAATGCGCGCGGTCTTGCGCGTGCACGCGCGAGCGGAGTCAAGGAGATCGCCGTGGTTTTGTCCGCCACAGAGACGATGAACCAACGAAATATTAATATGACCCTTGCTGAGGCAGCTGCGGTATGCGCCGACACTATCCGAGCGGCGCTCGATGCAGGCATACGTGCGAAGGCCTATGTCGCTGTTGCGTATGAGTGTCCATTCGAGGGGGCAGTCCCGACTCACCACGTGTTAGCTTTGGCGCAAGCCATGTTCAGTGCTGGCGCACAGGAGGTTGTGATCGCCGACACTATCGGCGCGGCCAGTCCTAGAGCGGTTACGCAGCTTATGTCCCAGTGTGTCAGCGAGTTTGGCGCTAATCTCCTGTCTGTGCACTTTCACGACACACGTGGCTTTGCGCTCGCCAATGCATGGGCCTCGATCGAAGCAGGCATACGCAAGTTCGACACAAGCATCGGCGGGCTTGGCGGTTGCCCGTTCGCGCCTGGCGCCGCCGGTAACTTGGCGACGGAAGACCTGGTATTGATGGCCGAGCAATGCGGACTCACTACCGGTATTGACATTGCGCCGCTGCGCCTCGCGATCTCCTTGGCAGAAACACTCACCCTTCGCAAGCTGGGTGGCCGCACCAGTGAGTGGATGCGTACACAAGATCAACGCAAGGCCGCTGCCGCGACCTGCGGCTGAAAGAGAGGAGTTCTGAGCATGGCCATCTTGTCGAATAATCCCATTGGCCTAGGACGCCGCCCGGCATTGCTGGTTATCGACGCCACATTCGGCTTTGCAGACCCATCTTCACCTGTCGGCACAGATGGTGCCGCTCCCATTGCGATGATCGCGCGTCTGCTTGCGGCCTTCCGGGCACTTAAGTTAGCTGTCGTCTTCACATCCAATGCCTATGCATCACCAGATGAGGCACCAGTGTTTCGCGAGAAGCTCCCCGGTCTGAATGAATTGGTCGCGGGGGGTCGCTGGGCCGAAATTGACCCAAGAGTGGCGCCGACCACGGATGATTTGGTATTGCGTAAAACTGTACCAAGCGCTTTTTCGCCAGCCGCTCGCCGCGTGGTTAAAAGAGCGGGAGTGGATTCTGTTGTGGTTTGCGGCTTTTCCACCAGTGGCCGCGTGCTCGCAAGTACCGTCGACGCGCTTCAGCACAACCTTCGCGTTGTGGTGGCCGCTGATGCATGTGGTGATCGCGATATCGAGGCTCACCTCTACAATCTGCGCGACCTCGGACTAAAAACGGGCGATGTAGTCAGCACGCAGCAGGCACTGGCCCTGCTTGATCGAGTTGGTGCAACTGCAATCGATTGATTGCAAACCAGCCGCGATGAAAATCTGGAGGCCCCTGATTTTTTGGTCCATGTCCGTTGGTTGACGCGGCCCCACGAACAACAATAAGGGAATGTTATGACAACGACGAAGCTCCTCACCGCTTTGATCGCAGTGTCTGCAATCACGCTGGTTGCACCCACTCGGACGGAAGTGATTCTAGCCATCGCCGGAAATCACTTCGGCGCTGGTAAATTTTTCATTTCTTAAGCGAGCACAAATGATAAACAAGAAGATCGTCCTCGCTTGCCGCCCACAAGGAATCGTCAAGCTAACCGATGTGGCATTGCACACTGCGCCCGTCGCCGAACTACAGGACGATGCTCGCTCGATTCAACGCGGTCAAGCGTCTTGAAAGTAAAACGTCGGATTTCAAACTACCGAAATTGTCCCAAGAACAATAGCCGATGCACTGCGCGCATGCGGTCATTTGTCCCGCCCTCGGGACTATTGACTTGAAGACCTCGCGATGATCGAAATCACGCCATCAATCGACCAAAGTTCAGCCATTTTGCCCCGCGTCATAGTGGCTGCTGTGCTCGCCGCGTTGCTCGGTTGGGCGCTGTGGAAAGTGTGGTGGGGCCTTCGTCATGTCTCGACTGACAGTGCGCAAATTGAGGGGCGTGTAGTGCCTATTCTCGCCAAGATCAGCGGAGTCATTGCGGATGTTCGCGTGGACGATTATCAGCATGTCAATGAAGGCGACCGCCTGTTGAGCTTAGATGACGCCGACCAACGCGCGCTATTGCGTAAAGCGGAAGCCGAACTTGAAATGGCGCAGGCAACAGCCGGGCGGGCGGGGAAGCCGGGACAGATAGTGGCGCAGAAGAGCGCAGCGCTCGCGACGGCGGCGGCGGCGCATGCCAGCGTCGAACGGGCGATGGCCGCCGCCGAACAAGCAATGAGTAATATGGATCGCGTGCGCTTGCTGCGCGAGCGCGGTATGTCATCGCAGCAGGCGATGGATGCCGCGGTCGCCGAAATGCGTAGTACCAGCGCACAGGTACAAGAGTATCGCGACCACGCGCGGGCCGCAGACGAACAAGCAAAGGTCTATCACGCCGGGCTGAGCGCGGCAAACGCGCAAGTGGCCGTGGCCTTGGCGCAACGCGACCTCGCTCGTCTTCGCGTGGACGAGACGCGCATTGAGGCGCCGTTGGGAGGCGTGGTCAGTCATCGCAGCGTTGTCGCCGGACAATCCGTCAAAGCCGGCCAGCCATTGATGCACATTGTTGCCGTTGACGACATCTGGATCATTGCCAACTTCAAGGAAACTGACTTGCAGTATATAGGACTAGGTTCGCTCGCCGTGGTCGCGGTCGACGCTTATCCAAGCCTTGAGTTGCGGGGCGTAGTCGAGACGTTCAGCCCGGCAACTGGCGCACGTTTTTCGCTATTACCGCCTGACAACGCAACTGGCAATTTCACCAAGGTGGTCCAGAGAGTCCCGGTCAAGATCCGCCTCAATCAAAGCCCCCACTCGCAGCGCCAATTGCGGCCCGGGATGAGTGTGACGGTCACCATCGAGCACTTGTAGTGGAAGCGTTGCTACCCAGTCTGCAGCGGGTTCATACGCCTAAGCAGACCAAAACTTATAGATGGTTGATCGCCGTGACGGTTAGCCTGGCGTCGATGCTGGAGGTACTAGATGCCTCAATTGTCAACGTGGCAATGCCGCACATGATGGGAACATTCGGTGCAACACTGGAGGAAATCGCGTGGGTTTCGAACGCCTATGTCATTGCCAACATCATTGTGCTACCTGTATCTGGTTGGCTTTCGAATTTCGTCGGTCGGCGCAACTACTTCGCAATGTCCATTCTAGTGTTCACCTTTGCATCGGTAATGTGCGGCAGCGCAAATAGCCTGGCAGAAATGGTGTCCTGGCGCATCGTGCAAGGACTTGCCGGCGGCGGGTTGTTGACCACCGCGCAAGCCACAATCTTCGAAATATTCTCGCAACGCGAGGTGGGCGGCGCGATGGGTCTTTTTGGTGTCGGTGTTATGACAGGGCCGACGTTTGGGCCAACTCTCGGCGGGTGGTTGACCGATGCATGGTCGTGGCCCTGGATTTTCTATATCAACCTGCCGCTAGGTATCATTGCGCTGGTGCTGGCGCTTACCGTCGTGCCGGACTCCATTTACCGCAGACGAGTCGAACAAATAGACGCGGCCGGACTGCTTCTGCTGGCGCTGGCGGTCGGCTGCCTTCAGGTCATGATCGAGCGCGGTCAGAAGCTCGGCTGGTTCGATTCGACAGAGGTACTCGCGTATTTTGTGGTTACGAGCGTGGCTGCGGTCCTGTTTGTATGGCAGGAACTACGCCATCCACACCCTATCGTCGGGTTACGCATCCTGCGCGATCTGCAATTCTCATCGGCAATGTGTTTTTCGCTGGCCACTGGTGCGGCGGTCTATAGCACGGTGTTCGTATTTCCATTCTATGCACAGCGCCTTCTCGGCCTTTCTGCCTGGGACACAGGCACCATAATTTTCACCGGTGCGGTTGCCAACGCCTGCACCCACTTTACAATGGGTCGCGCGGCCCGCAATACACAGTTTGATACGCGTTGGTACGTGCTAATCGGTTTCATCGTCTTTGGCGTTTCAATGTGGATGCATACGCGCTTCACCCTGCAATCGGGCTGGGCAGACTTCTGGCCCCCACGGGTACTGCTCGGAGTTGGGCTGGGCATGACATTCATTCCGCTCAATCAACTGGCGATGAGCCATCTTCCGGGCAAAGATATCGCCAACGCGAGTGGTATTTATCACTTGACGCGACAACTCGGCGGTAGCCTTGGTATTGCATTATCTTCGGTATTGCTATTGCACTTCGAGGCGTTGAACCGGGTGGAGCTATTGCAACATGTCACGGCAACTTCCCCATTCGCAACAAATTGGCTAGAGCAAATTCAGCAGATGCTGACCACACAGGGTAGCCCTGACAATGTGGCAGCAACCCAAGCCTTGATATTGCTTGATGCGCAGGTGTCGGCGCAGGCGTCGATGTTGGCCTTCACGCGAGTGTTCGGGCTTGCGGGGCTAGTGGTGCTGCCGCTGCTGCCGTTGCTGCTTGTCATGCGCCATCGGATTGACCAGCCGCTTAGCTCGCGATCATGAGTGGCCCTCTGGGTGTTTCAAACCAGTTGTATTGCGGCTGCGTAATGTTTTGTTGCCCGGCAGTTCGCCGCAACGTCCCGACGGTGCCAAGAATGCATCGGGTCGCTGTGGCATTGCGCGAGGCACGAGCTGGCAGGAATCTTGCATGGTAGCTGTCAGCGAAATGACTTGAAACACCCGCGCAGCGGCCTTCTACGGAATCCTGTGTTAATGACGTCGCCATTGGTCACAACTACCTCCATGCACTTCGGCCCCTCGCTGTCCGGCACAATCGTGACAAAGAATGCCGCTCCCGCCCGGCGTCAACTGGCACGAACATCGTGACCCAAGATGGCCCAGGGCGGCGGTTGCGCTATTGCAAGGCTCGGCCGGCGAGTGGGTCGAGTTCCTGACACCGTCAGACGGGGTTCCCACGAATTGCGCGGCGCATCCATCATGAACCGATCGCCACGGCGAATATCGAACTAACAATACCGGAGAACGAACATGACCACACCGAATATCGTCACCGTGCTGCGCCAGGTTGTCGGAGACAAAAACGTTATAGACGATGACGCAACGCGCGAGTATTTTTCTCACGACCTGTTCTGGTATGGCAAACGTCCAGTGTGCATTGTCACGCCCACCAATCCAGAACAAGTACAGGCAGCCGTCCTGGCGGCGACCGCCGCCGGCCACATTGTGGTACCGCGTGGCGGCGGCATGTCATATACAGGCGGCTACGTTGCTGACAACGAAGGTGCGGTGCTCTTTGACCTGCGCGCTATGGACCGCGTGCTGCACATCGATGAGGAGAACCGATACGTTACCGTCGAAGCCGGCTGCACTTGGGCCACGCTGCACGAAGCATTGGATGCCAAAGGTCTGCGCACGCCGTTCTGGGGCCCGCTATCTGGCCAGCGAGCGAGCGTCGGCGGCACCGTATCCCAAAACAGCGTGTTCTACGGATCGGTGTGCCACGGTAGTGCTGCGGAATCAGTGCTGGCCGTGGACGTAATCCTTGCCGATGGCGCGCGCTTGGTCACGGGTAGTGCAGGACGTGAAAACAGCATTCCGTTTTCGCGCTGGGGCGGACCGGATCTTACCGGTTTGTTCATTGGCGATGTCGGTGCCTTCGGCATCAAGGTGGCAGTCAGTCTGCGACTCATTTCGCAGCCGGCATCAATCGGCTACGCATCGTTTGCTTTTCCCGACTTTGCCTCCATGATCGGCGCCCAGACTGACCTGGCGCGCTCAGGACTCGGTGCTGAGGCCTTTGGTATCGATGCCTATAAGGCCAAAAATTCGGCGCAGACGGGCAAGCAACTTGGCGAAGCAGCGAAGACTGCAATGGGTGTAATCAAAGGTGGCAAGAGCCTGCTTGCGGGACTCAAGGACGTCGCAGGCATGGCGCTCGCCGGCACCAGCGCGCTCGAGGACGCGCCCTACTCGCTGCACTTAACCGTGGAGGGAGACGAAGACGCCGATACCGAACGCCAACTGAAGAAAATCGAGGCTCTTGCCACAAAAAACGGTGGCAAACCCCTGCCGCCGGTTGTGCCAAAGGGCCTGCGAGGGCGACCGTTCCCACCACTTCGCTCGGCGCTAGGCGTTGATGGTCAGCGCTGGGTGCCAATACATGGCATCGTGCCATTGGGACACATTGCTGCCACAGTGGCTGAGGTCGAAGCTATGATCCAGTCGCGCCAAGGCGAAATGGATAAGTTCGGCGTGTTGTATTCGCCATTGACCACCAATGTACCCAATGGCGTGCTCTATGAGCCTTGCTTCTACTGGTATGACGAAGTCACTGCGCTACACATTGAGGCTACCGAACTGAGCGACCCACCCAAAGTCTGGTCCGAGCGTCAGAACCGGCCGGACATCCGCGTCTTCGTCCATGAGCTGTGGCTAGCCAGCGCGAAAATCCTTGAAGCTCATGGTGCGATTAACTTCCAGATCGGTCGCGCGTATCCGTATTTGAGTAATGTTTCTGCGCCATACGCTGCGCTCATTCGCAATATCAAGCAGGCCTTGGACCCGGACTGTCTCATGAACCCGGGGGCGCTAGGCTTGGCACGCATTTCATGAACTCCTCTCTGCCACCGATAGACTTCCGCCGTCTCGCACCGATGCCGGGATCACGGCTGCTGGTGGTCGGCGGGTGTGGAGGCATCGGACGGCGCTTGGTCGCTGCAGCAGTGTCCTGTGAATTGCGGGTGGCCGTGTTGGACCGCAGCTTGGCATTGTCCCAGTTCCCGCCTATGGATGGCGCCCTTGTCCTCGAAGCCGATGCCGTTGATCCCGTGCAGGTCGACGCCGCACTTAGGCAGCTAGACAATTGCTGGGGTGGCTTAGATGGACTCGTTAACCTGGCAGGTTACATGGGTAACAAACACTCCGTCACAGACTTTCCAACGGCGGATTGGGCGGCCATCTTTGACGCGAGTTATCGCACCACAGTCAACGTTTGCCGTGCGGCGGCTTCGCTGCTAGTAGCAAGCGAACATGAACCGGCGATCGTCAATATGTCCTCGGGAATTGCCGATCTGGGTCAAGCAGGATACGGTCCTTATGCCACCGCCAAGGCGGGTGTTGTGACCCTTACCAAGATTTTGGCTCGCGAACTGGCGCCGCGGGTACGTTGCAACGTCGTTTCGCCGGGCGCAATCGACACTGAATTCCTGCGCGGCGGCACGGGCGGCACCTTCATACATCGGCGCTGCGGGTAGACATCGACGCCTATGCGCGCCTGGTTCCGCTCGCTCGAATTGGCGTTGCGGAAGATGTGGTCGGCCCAATCCTTTTCCTACTTTCTAGCGCAGCCCGCTATATCACTGGCCAGGTATTGCATATTGACGGTGGGGCGTTGATGACTGGTTGAAAGAAGCGAAATAACTATCCAATTGAGGTTTAGAAAATGCCGGATTTAGAACGTAGAAGTTTCCTTAAACTTGTGCCCGCCGCGATTGCCGTCGGCGCTTCGTCACGACCGTTGTGGGCTGGCTCACAGCCTGATGTCATCGTACTGGGCGCCGGCCTCGCGGGGTTGAATGCTGCGCTGTTACTTGAAAAATTTGGTCTGCGCGTTCAGGTGCTAGAAGCGAGCCGGCGTATCGGCGGGCGCCTGCACACACTCGACGACGTGCCCGGACGACCCGAGGCGGGGGGTAGCCAAATTAGCGCCGCCTATGCGCGCACAGTCGATACCGCCAGGGAGTTGGGTGTGCCGCTCGAGACTAGCGCACGCTCCCCGCTGCTCAAGGAGGAGGGTCTGGTGTATTTCATCAATGGTCGACGCTGGTCGCGCGGAGACTGGGCACACGCGCCGGAAAATCCCCTCCCCGAGGCCTTGCGCGAAATCTCGCCCGACCGTGCGCTTGGTCGCTTGATCGGCGCCAGTCCTCTGAAATCGATCGCTGCGTGGCGCGATCCGGCCTTTGCGCGTTACGACATACCGGTACTCGCAGAACTGCGCGCGAAGGGATTGAGCGACGCCGCATTGCGGTTGCTGGATGTAAACAATGGCTATGGTGACACGCTGGGCGATACCTCTCTGCTAAATCTTTTCTACGTTCAAACCAATATGCTTGAGGTTGTGAAAATCAAGGGGCCTGTACAAAATGTCGTTGGCGGTAACCAGCGTCTGCCAGAAGCGATGGCCAAGACGCTCAAAGGGGAGGTACAACTTGGGCGGCAGGCGACCGAAGTGGATGTTGGGTCGACTGGCGTTACCGTGCGTTGCGCAGACCGCTCGCGCCATCGAGCACGGTTTGTGATTTGCGCATTGCCACTGCCGGCGATGCGTCATATTCGTTTCGTTCCCGGTTTGCCCAATCGTCTTGACGAGGCGGTTAAGAAGTTGGCCTACGGACGAATAACGCAGATCCATCTCGAGGTACTCAAGCCCTTTTGGGAGTCCGAGGGCCTGCTGCCTTACTTATGGTCCGATGGGCCGCTCGAGCGCGTGTTTCCGCAGGACGAAAAAGGCACAGGCCAAGCCGAAAGTCTTACCGTGTGGATTAACGGCGCAGGTACAGCGCGTTGGGACGCGATGAATGATACCGACGCAGCTCGTCTCGTGGCCGATGAGCTGGCCAAGGTCTATCCCTCGTCACTCGGCGCCGTGCGCATGGTTCGACGCATCGCTTGGCAGCAATCGCCTCTGGCCGGCGGATCGTGGGCAAATTGGCACCCGGGACAGATCACGCGATACGCATCGGCTTTGGGTGTTCCGCATGGGTGCCTGCATTTCGCGGGCGAGCACACGGGTCACACTCTGCGCGGTATGGAGGCGGCGATGGAATCGGGCGAGCGCGCCGCCACAGAGATTCTGGCAAAGCTATGAGACCCATTGAAATGTTGAAAATATGCAAAATCATTCTAGTTTTGCTGGCGTTTGGCACGGCTTCATTGCCGCTTTTCGCCGTCGACGGCAAAACGCTACAGCGCGGACGCATCGCCTTCCTACGCTGCGCACCCTGCCATGGGATCAAGCCAGGAGAGCCGCAAAAGGTGGGGCCCAACTTGAGTCAGACTATCGGGACGGCGGCAGCAGGTGTCCCGGGCTTCACTTACACCGAGGCGCTGCGCAAGGCAAATTTGACTTGGGACGACACCACCTATAAGCGCTTTATAGCGAACCCCAGCGCGCTCGTGCCGGGCACGTCAATGGCTTATGCAAACTCGCTTAGCGATGCCGAGATTGCTGCTCTACTGACGTTTATCAAATCTGAAACAGCTGCCCAATGAACTGCGTGTCAGCGCCCCCAAATTCCAAATTGATCATGAGATGACCATTGGTAGCACTTTCGAGATTGGCGGCTTCACCGAGGCCGTGCTGATCGTACGTTCGGCCGCACCCCATCTGGCCTGCTGGGTCGGTACGGGCGGCTGGGAACTTCGGCACCACGATGCAGTGGACTTACGTCTTCTGCGCGGCTGGGGCATACCGATGGCCTCCGGCGAGGAGTGGCTGCTTGGGCGCCCTGGATACAGCACAGGACTCGTGCGTCTGATGCGACTTGACAATGTTGGAGCCCAGAGTGACATGCGGCCAGACGATCAATGCTGGGACAGTGGCGGCATCTTTGATCTCGATCTGCGTGTAGCCAATATTGACCAGCAGTCGAGCGCACTGCGCGCGCAGCAATGGCATGGAGCATCACCGCCGGTCCGTTGGGACTTCGGGGGGCTAACCGTCAAGGAATGGCTGGTGCGAGGGCCGGACAACGTGCGGCTGGCGTTGATCGAGCGTATCGATCCACCACTTGTGGGCATGGGACATTTTTCCGGGCTGGGCCCAGTATTTAATTCAAGCCAGATTGTGCGCGACTTGGGTGCCGCGCTGGCATTCTACGGCGATATACTTGGTTTCAAGAAATCGGTGTCGTATCAGTCCGACGCCTTCGCGCCTGGTGCCAGTGTTTTCGGTATCCCGCCAGGTGTTGCGTCACGTGTCGGGCTGAGCCTCCACATTCTGCATCCGCAGGGCAAAATCGATGGCTCGGTCGAAATCGTTACCGTGCCAGGCACCGATGGTTTGGATTGGTCTCAATCCTGTGCGCCACCCAATTTTGGTATGGCGGCGTTGCGCTTTCCCGTCAAGGACATTGTCTCGCTTGGCAGGCATTTGATGCGCTGCGGCTGCGTGCTCGCGATGCCCATAACGACAACCGAGCTGGCCCCGCACGGCGAAGTGGGGCTACTTGCGGTTCGATCTCCGGACGGCGCGTGGCTCGAGTTCTACGAGTCGACGGTGTAAGTCGAAACAAAGTTACATGGCTCGTTGCGTACGTCAATCAGCCCCGCATCGGGTTCTGCGTGCGCAATGCCGATAACCTGTTGAACAAAGGTGCCTTGCGGAGGCCGACAGGTTGTTTGGTGTGTACGGAACGCATTGGCAAGGTTTTTGCTTCTTGCCTCTCATGTTTCATACATGGCGCATTGGCAAGAATGCTGATCGTCTATTGAACGACGGCACTTATTCCATTCAACCTGATCCACTTGGAGCTTTCAGATGCAACTGACCAAACACGTGATTTGTCGCTTGACAGCCGCTGCCGTCACGCTGTGCCTGATGTCAGCGTCCGCATGCGCACTCGACCTGTCCAAGCCTGAGGACGCGTACAAAGCCTTGCTGCGCGTCGTTGGCAACATCGACGGCAAGCCGGTCTTCAAAGACTGGGAGGCCACAATTTTTGTCGTCCTGCCGGGTGAGAAGGCCAAACCGATCATGCGTATGCAGGGCTACAACGCCGGCCGAATGATTGCCAAGGTCGACGGCAGCTACGAATGGGTGACTCGCGAAGTGTCTTACTATCAGGACCTGAAAACCGGTGAAATTATCGAACGCTGGGCCAACCCCTTCAATAGCAAGAAGGTCTGCGTCGTCCAGGTGGCCAACGACCCCGTCAGCAACAAGTTTCCGCCACCATCCAAAGACAGCCCAAGTCCGTTCAACGTGACCGGCGAGATCGCGTCGTTGCGCTGGGATGTGCCACTAGCCTACCCGAACGCACTGCCGCCAGCGGATCACCCCGATGAATCGACCGGACCGACCTATCTGGCGTCCGAGCATTTCATCTTCTTTGCCAACACCGCGGACCTGACCTCGGATACACAACGGTCGACACCCACCCACTTCTCCTGGTTTCGCACTGGTCCTTGGTTGCCTTGGATGAAATTGGGCCAAGCGCCTGGCTACCTGATCTACAGTGGTCAAGGCCGCAAATACGATAACTTCAATCAACTACCGGCGAAGGTCAAGGACTACACGCTAAAGAACTTTCCGGCCTACGTTACTGCGCCGGACAGCTTCTACCAGCCCAACGAAACGAGCTGGACTTATTACGCCAAGCTGAAGAAGGCCGGTAAGCTACCGAATCATTGCGAGTGAACGCACCGCAGCGGCAATTGCTGTTTTGAATTGACCAACGCGGCCGGTGGATTCACCGATTTTTTTCATTTGGAAGGAATGAGGCTATGGCCAGCATTACATCTATAAAGCAATGGGACGTCGAGGTCGATGTCCTGATCCTTGGCTTCGGTCTCGCCGGCGCTAGTGCCGCGATTGAGGCACTCGATACCGACCCCAAAGCGAAAGTTTTGATCTGTGAAAAAATGCCCGAGAAGTTCGCTGGTGGAAATACCCGCGCTTCGGGGCAATCACTCTTGATCAACAAGAACCCCGAGGCGCTGAAAATCTACCAGCGCGCGATGAGCACCACGAATCCGATTCCGGAAGACATGCTTGACACTTGGGCCACGCGCATGTCGCAGTTGGAGCCGTGGATCAAGGCGCGCGCGGACGAAGTTGGCGCGCAATTTATTCATGGGGTTGGCTTCACCGACCGCGAAGCTGTGCTTGAATTCCCAGAGTTCGGTGCTGCCGAAGCGGTAGCGCATACGGCAACAATCCTGCCCATTCCCGCTGGGGTATGGCTGGCGTTTAAGGCAAATATAGACAAGCGTCCGGTAGAGGTAATGTACGAGACGCCAATTGTTGATCTCATTCAGGACCCCGATACGCTGGAAGTTTTTGGCGCGGTCGTGTTGCATAAGGGCAAGTCCGCAGCCATCAAGGCCAAGCGTGGCGTCGTTCTGGCAACGGGTGGCTATGCCGCCAACCTGGAAATGCAACGCAATTTTTGCGGGTACGATGAGCTTCATCCACTCGGCACACCAGCCAATACCGGCGATGGCATTCCTATCTTGCAGAAGGCTGGCGCGCAACTTTGGCACATGCGTAACAAGGGTCAATCAGGTGGTATTTGGCCGGGATTGCGTATTCCTGGCTACCAGACCGTATTCTTACGTAACTTGTTCTGGCAGAGCTATAGCTGGATCGAAATAGCTGCCGATAACGTGCGCTTTTATGACGAAACCGCCGAATTGCAACTCACGCACTACAAGGAAAAAATTCACAAACACTGGGTTGATACGCCGCACATGAACGCCGGCCCGGTGCACATGATCTTCGACGAAACGACGCGAGCATATAACTGCTTGGCACTTAAGGCATTTACCTGGAACATAGCCGCTGAGAATCTCGACTGGAGCGACGACAACACTGCAGAGATCAAGCAGGGATGGGTCCTCAAGGCCGACACCATCGCGGAACTCGCGCTCCTGATCAACCGCGACCCATCAGCGGTTGAAGCCACCGTCAAACAATATAACACTGCGTGCGAACTTGGGCAGGATGACGCCTTTGGGCGCAATCCGGTAACCTTGCAGCCGATTACACAGGGGCCATTTTACGCAGTACAAATTGTCCCGGCTGTGGTGTGCACCAGTGGTGGCGGCAAACGAAATATGGAGTCGCAGGTACTGGACCACTCAAGCAAGCCGATTCCGCGTTTGTACGAGGCGGGCGAGTTAGGCTCCATGTTCTCCAATTTGTACCAGAATGGCTGCTACCTTACCGAAGCCATGATCTCGGGTCGCGCCGCTGGCAAGAACGCGGCGCATGCAGCACCTTGGAAATGAGGGCGATTTTCCATGCGAGTTAATACGGTATCGCTCAAGCTTGGCGTGCGTATAGACAGTGCTAACGTCAAAGACGGCAACATTGTCATGAACGGATTTGCAGGCATGGTGCCATGTGAAACCATTGTGACTCCGAATGAGGCGATACAGATGGCCAAACTCTGCCTCAAGCCGTCGATCATCAAACTCTGTATCGGTGCGCTGTTTGTACGCACGCCCACCGAAAGCAAAAGTTGATCAACGCGCATGACATGCGGCCCACGGCGGGTGTAAATCCGTGCGATTGCGGATCGATTATTAAACTCGAACACACCTTGTACTCGGTTGCTCTTGATCCATTCGCGTTGCAGATCGATGTTGCAGGCGTTCCAAGCCTGTTCCACTCCGGTGAAGTACGGGGTTCGAAATTCGACAGTGGCAATCATCTCCCCCAGTAATTTATGGGCTTGGCGGGAGAAAGGTGACGGCACGAAAATTGCGTATCGATATGGAAACGAGTACGGGTCAATACTTCACTACCGAGGATTATGAAACCACTTGACGGAATCTTGATGCTGGATCTGACGCACATGCTGTCCGGTCCGTACGGGGCCATGATCCTCACCGATCTAGGCGCGCGTACGATCAAGGTCGAACCACCGGGCAGAGGTGAGGGAACACGCGCGCTACTAGCTGCCAGTCACGACTATTCACGTCACGGCATGGGCGCTTACTTTCTGACTCTCAACCGTGGCAAGGAGAGCGTCTGCATCGATTTGAAGAGCGATCTTGGCCTCGAGGTTTTCTACGACCTGGTACGCAGGGCTGACGTTGTTTTCGACAACTTTAGCGTTGGTGTCACCAAGCGTTTGAAGATTGATCATGAAACGCTTTCGCGCATCAACCCAAAAATAATAACGTGCTCGGTGTCGGGTTTCGGCGAAACCGGGCCTGACACGAACCGGCCCGCGTTCGACCAAGTCGTGCAGGGCATGGGAGGCGGCATGTCGATGAGCGGCTTCCCCGATCGCGACCCCGTGCGATCGGGCATACCGATTGGCGACCTTGGCGGAGGTGTGTTCGGTGCAATCGGCGTGCTGGCAGCACTGAATGCACGCACCTCCACCGGTCGCGGTCAGCATGTGGATGTCTCCATGCTCGATGTGCAGATTTCTATGCTCAACTACATGGCGACGATGTATCTGATGTCGGGGAACGTGCCAGACCGTATTGGGAACAGCCATTTCGTCCATGTGCCTTACAACACCTACCGCACGCAGACTGGACACATCATTATCGCTTGCATCGGGGACGCGTTCTTCGAGAGGTTCCGCGATGTGATTGGACACGAGGAGCTGCAAGAGCCGCGCTACTTGAAGCAACCGGCTCGTTTCGCCAACCGCGAACGTATCGATATGATCATCCAGGAGGAGTTGATCGGCAACACCGCCGAGTACTGGCTAGCGAAACTGCGAAAGGCGCGAATCCCGTGTGCGCCGGTAAATGACTTCGCGGAAGCGCTGAATGACTCACAGATACGCTCGCGGAATATGGTGATCGACGTAAAACTTCAAAACGGTGAAATTGTTCAAATGCCGGGAAACCCGATCAAGCTGACAGACACACATGAAGGCACCGTCAGTCCACCGCCTACGTTGGGGGAACACACCGAATCCGTGCTGAGCGATTTGCTCGGTTACGACAAGCTGCGTGTCGCGTCACTGCGCCGAAATTCGGTGATCCAGTAGGTCAAACAAGGAACCGCGCGAATATCATGAACTTGCTGGCTGGCATCCGCTCGGCGGCACAATTGGGGCAATGAGGAGTAACTTATGTCATCCGGTACAACGCGAAGCTACCGACTCGGGGTCGATGTTGGTGGCACCTTCACTGACTTGCTGCTTATCGACGAGGGCAACGGGTTAACCTATTCGGCCAAGGTGCCCTCTACGCCAGCCGACTCGTCGATTGGCGTGCTCAACGGCATTGACAAACTGTGCGCGCAAAATGACATCAACCCCGGCACATCACTCACGTGATGCACGGCACCACGGTGGCCACCAATACCGTGTTGGAAGGAAAGGGCGCGCGCGTCGGCCTAGTCACTACTAAGGGCTACCGCCAGGTCTTACAGATCGCGCGCTCTTTCGTGCCTGGTGGTCTGGGCGGGTGGGTAATCTACAACAAAAGACCGTTACTGGCGCCGCTAGAGTTGACGATCGAGGCTGACGAACGTATTGACGCCCGCGGAAATCAGGTAAGTCCGTTGGACGAACTTGCGTTACGTGCAAGCCTCAGCACTTTACAGAACCAGGGAATAGAAGCAATGACTGTTTCCCTGATCAACGCATATGCCAATGGCGCTCACGAACAGCGCGTACGCGAGATCGTCGAAGAAGCAATGCCCGGAATCCCTGTGTCGATCTCGTCCGAGGTTATTCCCGAGATGTACGAATATGAGCGTACTGAGACAACCGTGGTCAACTCCTACGTTCGACCGAAGGTCTCTCGCTATATTCAAAACTTGCACACCGAAGTTGATCGCAAGATGCCCGGCGTGAAACTGCACGTACTGCGCTCGGATGGTGGATTGGCCGCAGTGGACGCGGCTCGCAACAATCCAGTCACCCTACTTATGAGTGGGCCTGCCGGCGGTGTCGCCGGCGCCCAGTGGATTGCAAGGCAATCCGGATTCAAGAACCTGTTGACGTTTGACATGGGTGGCACCTCAACCGACGTGGCGCTAATACAGAACGATACGGCGCAGACGCGACGTGAGACCCGAGTCGCCGATGTGACGGTGCGCGCGCCTTCGATCGACGTGCGCACCGTGGGGGCGGGCGGCGGCTCGATCGCATATGTTCCGGAGCTCACCAAGGCACTACGGGTCGGCCCGCAAAGCGCCGGCGCCGACCCGGGGCCTGCCGCCTATGGCATGGGCGGTGACAAGCCCACGGTGACCGATGCAAACGTTGTACTTGGATACCTGCCAGCATCATCACGGCTCGGCGGCGACATGAAGATTGACCACAAGATGGCCGTGAAGGCAGTCAAGACGATCGCCGACGCACTTGGCAAAACAGTCCAAGAGGCTGCCGAGGGGATTGTCAACATCGTCAATGAAAATATGTTTGGCGCGCTACGCCTTGTGTCGATTGAGCAAGGATACGACCCGCGAGACTTCGCGCTGATAGGCTTCGGAGGCGCAGGCCCACTGCATGCCAATGCACTAGGAAAACTCAGTGGCTCGTGGCCGGTCATTATTCCCCCCGGGCCCGGGGTATTGTGCGCCTACGGTGATGCCACCACGCGTCTGCGTGACGAAGCCTCACGTACTTTCATCCGCCGCTTCAGCGAAACTTCGAATGCCGAGGTGCTGGCAATTCTGGATGATCTAACGTCGACCGCTAAGAAATCACTGGTCGCCGAGAACGTGTCCGACGCGCAGCAGACCGTGGACTACCAGCTAGACGTGCGCTACCAAGGCCAGGGTATGCGGCTCAGCGTCGACGTGACACGCAGCTTTCTCGATACCGAAGGCCTGGTGGGCGTCGCAAAACGCTTTGATGAAATGCACTCCCAGCTCTACACCTTCGCGCTTGACGCCGAACAGGAGCTGGTCAGCCTGCGTGCGATCGTGCAGGGACCGGAAACCAATGTGCGCGCCGAAAAGATGGTGCTGGGCAGTGCCGACGCATCCAAGGCAATCATCGAAGAATCAACTATCTACGTCTATGGTGCGGAGCATAAGACTCGGATCTACGACCGCAACAAGCTCACGGCAGGCAACTGCATTGTCGGCCCGGCCATCGTTTGCCAGATGGACACAACGACCTTGATCCTGCCCGGCCACACCGGTCAGGTTGATGCCGTGGGCAACATCCTGATTCGCCCGAACGTCTGATTCGAATATCTAAGGAAACCATCATGCCAGCCAAGATCATTCAGACGGATAGCGCGCCATTCAAATCGGTGGCGCTCGACTCAATCACGCTCGACATTATTGAGAACGCCTTGCGCAACGCGCGCACGGAGATGGACGCAGTCCTCTTCCGTACGGCAATGTCGCCCGGTATCCGCGAGCAGCACGACGCCTTCCCGATGATTGCCAACAACGACGGCAAGATGGTCGTTGGACAGTTTGGTTCTTTCATTCACGGTTTTGTCGACGGCTACGAGGGAACTATCGAGGAAGGCGACATCTTCCTCACCAATGATCCTTACTCTTGCAATGGGGCGGTCAGCCACCTCAATGACTGGTTGACGATGATGCCGATTTATCATCAGGGACGCGTAGTCAGCTGGGCCGCAATGTTTGGACACATGACCGACAATGGCGGAAAGGTACCAGGCAGTTTACCGACTGACGCAGCGCAGATCTTCGAGGAAGGCTTGCAGATCCCGCCAGTCAAGATTTACCGCAAGGGCGAGCTCAACACCGAGATGCATGCGCTGCTGCTGCGCAACTGTCGTATGCCACACTGGAACCGTGCCGACTTCGATGCCATCGTTGCCGCGCTTCGCATCGCTGAACGGCGTGTGACAGAAATTGTCTCGCGCTTTGGCGTGGACGAGTACATTGCCGCGATGCACGAGATGCTCGATCGCAATCGCCGTGCCATGAGTTCCATTATCCAGATGGTGATCCCGGAGAAGCCGCAGTCTTTTGAGGACTACATTGATGATGACGGCGTCGGCATGGGTCCGTACAAGATCGCATGCAAGATGTGGAGGGAGGGCGACAAGGCAATCTTTGATTTTGGAGGAACCGACCCGCAATCGATCAGTTCGGTAAACTTTCTCCTCAATGAAGAGATGTTCAAGATGTTCCTCGGGTCGTTCTTCATAAATCTTTTCGACCCACAGATACTGTTCAATGACGGCTTTTACGAACTTGTTGATGTTCGAATCCCCGAGGCCAGCATACTCAAGCCCCGCCGTCCGGCGGCGCTGTCCTGCCGTACGCACCTACTTGGTCGCATCTTCGACATTATGGGCGGCGTACTTGGTCAGGGCGCGCCCGAGGCACTCAATGCGGCCGGCTTCTCCGACAGCCCCCACCTGATGTTTTCAGGCTATGACAAGAATGGTGAGTGGTATCAACTTTTCCAGATCGGATTTGGGGGCATTCCCGGGCGGCCGGCGGGCGACGGCCCTGATGGCCATTCGTTGTGGCCTTCGTTTACTAACGTTCCCAACGAATTTCTCGAGAGCTACTTTCCGCTGCGCATTATCGAGTACAGCTCCATTCCGGATTCGGGGGGAGCAGGCAAGCACCGCGGCGGCAATGGTGTGTGCACAGCCTACGAATTTCTAGCGGACGGTGAAATCTCGATCCACGATGATCGCTGGTTGACCTACCCTTGGGGCGTCAACGGCGGAAAGCCCGGCGCGCGCAGTAACAAACTGCTCAAGCACCAGGACGGGACGCAACAGTGGCTGCCCTCCAAATGCGACCGCGTCAAGGTGGGTGATGGGGACATACTGTATTTCAATACTTGGGGTGGCGGCGGTTGGGGCGACCCACTCGAACGACCAGCAGACCTCGTCGCTCTCGACTGTCGGCGCGGCTTGGTTACGCGGGAAGGTGCGCGCCGCTATGGCGTTGTTGTCCTTGAGGACTTTACTGTTGACCTGAAAGCGACGAACGCGCGCCGCGCGAAGATATCCGCAGAGCGACCCAAAATTGAGCTGTTCGACCGCGGCGGCACGATCGAGGAGTTGCGAGCAAGATGCAAGGAAGAGACCTTTCTCGATCCTCCGAAGACTCCGACATTCGCTAAATGGATCAGGAAGCCGGGCGTGTTCGCATAAGATGGAGCGAAGGATGATGATGAGGCGACTTTGAACAAAAGTACGCCAATTTTCGGTGGCCTGATGGGCGTCGGCGATTTGCTTGCGCGAAACGCGCGAGTCTCAGGTAACAAGCTCGGCCTCGTGTTCGGGAATACGCGCCTGACTTGGTTCGATGTAAACGCGCGTTGTTGCCGATTTGCCAATGAATTGCGCAAGCTAGGCGTGAAGCGTGGCGATTGCGTGGGGATCTACGCGCGCAATAGTCATCAATGGGTCGAGGCGTCTTTCGCGTTGGCCAAGCTTGGCGCTATCACGGTGACGGTGAACAACCGCCTGTCGCCACCTGAGGTCGCCTACATTCTCGAAAACTCCGGCGCAACCGGACTCATCGTCGCCAAGTCCGAACTGGCGAACGCGAAACTTGCGCTGGCCAGTGTGCCATCGTGCTCCTTGCTGATCGGAATCGAGACCGGCGGCGCAGCCGAACTCGACTATGAAACGCTGGTGGCTCAAGGCGACGCAGATGAACCGATACTTGATGCACCACTCGTCTACGACGATCCATCATTGCTTCTCTACACTAGCGGTACCACCGGCTTCCCAAAAGGAGCCACGTACACGCACGGAAGCACGCTGGTTGGCATGTTCATTCACGTACACGCTATTGGCAGTCGCGGAACACACCGTGTAATGCTCCCGTCGCCACTTTATTCTGCCGCAGGCACTGCAGGTATCTATTGTGCGGTTTATGTGGGCTCGACGAGCGTGATTGTCAACTTCGACGCTGAGCATGCGCTCGAGACGCTCGCTCGTGAACGAATCACGTTTACCAACCTTGTTCCTACGACGATACAGCGACTTCTTGCACGCGAGGACTTTGATCATTTCGACCTTAGTGCGCTCGATACAATGCTCTACGGAGGCTCACCTATTCCAGTGCAGGTACTGCGCGACGCCAAGCGCCGGCTGCCGCAGTGCCGCTTTCGTCAGACATTCGCGTCGACTGAAACTGGTACCGCAGGCACAGTGCTAGAACCGGCCGACCACGAACTGGCACTCAATGATCCCGCCTTTGAACATCGTTTGCTCTCCTGTGGCAAACCACAGGTCAACGTCGAAGTATCAATTTTCGATGGACTGGGCCGGCCTGTGCCACCCGGCACGGTGGGCGAGATTGGCGTGCGTACAGAGGCCAATATCGCTGGTTTCTGGAACAACCCGGAGGCCACGGCCGAATCCATCCGCAATGGCTGGGTGCTCACAGGCGATTTGGCTCGCATGGATCAGGACGGGTACGTCTACCTGGTCGACCGCAAGAAGGATCTGATTGTTACCGGCGCGTTTAACGTCTATCCGTCCGAGGTCGAACGCGTACTGCAAGACCATCCTGCGGTTTATGAGATCGCTGTGATCAGTGTGCCCTCTGCCGAATGGGGAGAGGCCATCAAGGCGGTAATAGTGCTCAAACCGGGGCAGAACACCTCGGCAGAGGAAATTATCAACTGGTGCGATGGGCGCATCGCAGGCTACAAGAAACCGAAGTCAGTCGATTTTGCCTCCACGCTGCCGCGCAATGCCACGGGAAAGGTACTGCATCGCCAGTTGCGCGAGCCGTATTGGAAAGACCAGGCCCGCAAAATTGGATGATTGCGCCAGGTATCACTACCGATTCGTCCAACGTCAACTTTTAACAGGAGATCAGATATGACATTTCAAAACCTCTTCATTGAACATGACCGCTCCGCCGCGGAACGGCTTTGGGTTGAGCAGGAAATCGCGGAGCAAAGCGCGCGTTATAAGGGGATTGTCAAAGCGATGGAAGACCTCGCTCCGACACGTGACCGTTGGTACGCGGAGTTCCTGGACCGCATCCAGACGCGCGGCTTCAACACCGACGGCGATTCCCGCACGAAGATAAAGCTGTCTGACATTCCGGTTAAGCCAAGTGGGCCTCACAAAGTCGTTTACTGATACGCAGCGAGCACCTCGAAATTTTCTAAGGAGAGCAATATATGGCACGTCCTCACATTGAACCGTTCTGCGACCGCGACGTTCCGTTCAAGAAAATGACAATGAAAGGATTCGGGAGCGGCATGCAATACAAGATGCTGAGCCTGGATACCGACACTGGGGCTTGCAGCATGACCGTCCAACTAGACGGCGGCTACAAGCAATTGCCAGGCTTCAGTTGGTCCGAGCTTGAACTTCTGGTCGTTGAAGGTGAATTACAGTTGGGAAACAAAAAGGTGGGCAAGGGTCACTATGTCTTCTTCCCGGCCGGTTACGCGCAGCCTGCAATATCGACGGAGAAAGGCTGTCTTTTGCTGATGATGTATAACACGGGCGAGCCGAGCCTTGTCGAGTCAGATACAAATCATCCCCTTTGCCGCACCGACCGATTCCACCAGACGGACTCGTACAACGACATTCCTTGGGCGATGGGCAACATCGCCAAGCCCAGTGTTGCGACGGGTTGCTTGGTCAAGCTACTGAACTTCAACGACCGCACCCATGCACTGACCTTCTTGTACTGCATGACGCCTCACTTTTGGCAGGACAACATTTCTTACCACGACTGCGCCGAGGAGTCGTATCACCTTTGGGGTGATTCTTGGATGATGCAGTTTGGCACCGTTCCCACGGGTGGCTACTTCTGGCGTCCAGCCTACATAAACCATGGCGCGTTCGCCAGCGAACAGGGTTGCATTGCGCTTGGCCGGGTGGACTCCAAATTATTCAACTACTTCCACTACAACCCATGGAGCACAGTTGAAGAGAACCAGATTCGTGCCGCTGCAAAACTCGCGCAGCGCGACCCCGAGCTGTACAAGTGGATCATTCAGTTCGGCCACAATCATCCGCATGGGCCGGAAGATTTCGAGCAGACAATGCCACGCGTTGGAGGCTCGCACGAGTCATTGGAACCTGATCCACGCAAAGGGTACACGCACAGTCATGGCGACAGCGGCCATCACCACCATAGTGACGGTCACAGCCATGAACACTGAAACCAGAGGCCTCGGGTAAGTACGCATCAGAACGATGCGGCCTACCAATATCGAGAACATGCCGCCATTCTGCGACGTGCCAACACCTGAAAATTAGAGCGCGATAATATGGAAATTCATGAAATAAACGTCTTAAAGTGGCTCCACATCATTGCCATGGTGTACTGGCTAGGCGGGGAATGGGGGGTTTTTCAGACCTCTTACAACGTAATAAATCGAAAGTTGTCGATGGACGAGCGCCGCCGCCATATGGAGGCGGCATACCGCATCGACATCCTGGCGCGCACCGGCATCATCATGCTGCTGCCGCTGGGGCTACATATGGGGTTTCTTTGGGGCCTCCAGCCGCTCGGCGGCGTCTGGCTAACGGGCATGTGGGTGCTATTTGCCGGCTGGGTGTTCTTGTGCTGGGCGGCGTTCTACTATCGCGAAACAAATACGGGCTTGCGCCTCACCAAGATCGATGAGGCAATCCGATTCGTGGTAATACCGGTGCTGCTCATCAGTGCGATCACGTCGCTGCTGGGCTACGGCCCGTTTGGCGCAGCAAAGTGGTATTCGGCGAAGATATTGACTTATTCGTTGACACTGGTCATCGGCCTGAAATTGCGCTTCATCATGCGCGAATGGACAGTGATGTTCCGCGTACTGGCGCAAGGCCCGTCGCCCGAGGTTGAAGCTTCGCTGGAGCGCTCCATCCAGTTTGGCCGCAGCATTGCCTACCTGTACTGGATCCTCATTTTGACAACCGCGTTCTTTGGTGCGACCAAGCCGTTCTAGGGAAATGAGCTTACATATGAACCCGGCGGCGACGCCAACCCGCAGTCCAGGGCGAGCAGCTGATACCAGCCGCATTGCCATCGAGGAATTGATTCCGTTGACGCTTATGCGAAAGGTCATGAATCTGCTGGTCTTCAAGAGCTCGCTTCAAGGTCGCCGCGCCACCGCAAAGGCAGTCGGATTGTTCTACCGACTGGCTTACGTTTTGCGACCTGCGCGGCCCGCGAAACGACTCGAGTTGAGTAGCCCTGTTTTTGGATTCCATGCAGACCACAAACGGCAAGATAAGCCACTCGTCGACCGAGAAGGTAGCGATTAGCGACCGAATATTTCGTCTGGGCGATATTACTCTCGTAACAAGGATTTTCTTCGAGAGATCGTGTCGCAATTCCGTCAGCGTGTCCCAATCACGTCACCCGCGTTTTTCCCCAATAGATCGGCAGTTAATAGAGGCTAACCATGAAGCACAAAACAATCAGCGGCGCGATCCGCTACACCAGCACCAAGCCCGAAAGGCTGGGCCAGGAACGTGGGCGAGAATACTTTTATATCACCGACCAGGCTGACGGCGTACGTGTAATTCATGCCCATTGTGAAATTGACGACGAGCCAAACGTAATCCGCGATGTAGTCCTTGCACTTGATCCCGAGTGGAATCCCATCGACTGCTCGGTGCGCCTGACCGTGGGCGACAAGTACGAAGGCACGGGCCTGATGCACTTCACGTCTGAGTACGCAGAATGTCAAACTGTCAACCGGCGCAACGGTCGCATCTCACAGCGCATCGAAGTGCCTGACCGCGTGCGCTGGCTGGGGGCGCATCCCATTTGCGGCGACTCACTGTGTCTGCGAATGTACGATCTCACCCAAGGCCCCGGAAAGCAATATTATCCGAATCTGATGCTCACCTCACCCGATCATCGCGGGGCCACGGGGCCAATGCTGTTCAGCTTGGGATTCGGACTGGAGTTCGTCGGCAAGGAGCAAATTACCGTGGCGGCAGGAACATTTGATGCGCTGCATTTTCGCTACGTGGATACCGCAGGTCAGATGCCCGAGGAGCATCCGCCTTACGATGTCTGGTGTACAGCTGATGCCGACTACCTCTTTCTCAAGGGCGGCGTCGGAGGCTACATGCAAACCTACTACGAATTAACCGAGTTAGTGCACCGCAGCTAGAGCAGAGCCATGCCCGCCGACTTGATTTTTGAAAGACCTGTCACTGACCCAGTGACGGCTCACGCCTTCGCCGAATTTGGCGCACAGCAATTCTGGGAGTCGCCACAACAGGCTGGGATAGTGGAACAGCGCGAAAACGCCGAGATATTTAACATGAAGGTGGTTTAAGCGTGGGGGCTCCATGACGGAAGAGAAGACCGCGAACGTTTCGCTCCATCCAGTACCCGCGCCGTATCTGGCGCTCGCACTGCAGTCGGCGTGTTACGCAGTTAACCTTTGTCCGGACAGCGACTCGGCGCGCGTAGCCATGCAGCGCAACATAGACCGTGTGTATCGTCAAATCGTTGCGAGCCGTGCGTTCATTGGTCCGGGTCTACGGCTGGTGGTAGCACCCGAGTATTTTCTGACGGGCTACCCACTTGGCGATACCCTGCCCGGCTGGGCCGAAAAAGCCGCGCTCGCGCCCGACGGTCCCGAGTACCGCATCCTAGGCGAGATGTGCAAGAACCTCGGTCTGTACTTTTCAGGCAATGCCTATGAGACCGACGCGCATTTCCCCGGCCTGTACTTCCAGACTAGCTTCATCATCGACGATGCGGGTCGGCTTGTGCTGCGCTATCGGCGGCTGGTTTCGATGTACGCGCCGACACCGCACGATGTGTGGGACCGCTACCTCGATATCTATGGTCTCGACGGTGTCTTCCCGGTTGCAGACACGCCGCTCGGTCGTTTGGCCTGCATCGCCTCGGAGGAGATTCTCTATCCAGAGATCGCCCGCACACTGGCGCTACGGGGGGCGGAGGTGTTTCTGCATTCGTCAAGTGAAGTCTGCAGCCCTCGCCTGACACCCAAAGACATAGCCAAGCGCGCCCGCGCCTACGAGAACTGTGCTTATGTGGTGTCTGCCAATACTGGTGGCATGCGTGATGTCGATTTTCCCGAAAGCTCTGCCGACGGGCTATCGAAAATCATCGACTGCAAGGGCGAGGTATTAGCTGAAGCCGGCACTGGTGAGTCAATGGTCGCCAACGCCTATATAGATATAACTACGTTGCGACGCCATCGGCGCACGCCCGGCATGGCCAACATGCTCGCACGCCAGCGGCTTGAGCTATTTGCGGCTACCTATGCTGAATCGGTGCATCCGCCCAACACCATGCTTGACGAAAATGGGAGGCCTTTTGTGCCAGAGCGAGCTCAATTTGCGGCCACTCAACTTCGCACCATCGAGAAACTTATCGCCAACGGAGTGCTCGGATATGAGTGAAAAAACGACGCTGCCGACTCGCAACCCACGTACCGGGCAAATTGACTATCAGATGCCGGTTTTCAGTGCGGCTCATGTTGCCGCGGTCGCCAATGCGATGCGTCTGGCACAGCCCAAATGGCAAGCCCTTTCCGTTGAACAACGGTTAACCGCATTGGCACGATTGGCCGATGCATTCGCGGTCGAGAGCGACGCGTTAGTGGAGGCCCTTACGGCCGATACTGGACGCCGGCACGAGTCGGTGCTCGAGGTACAGGGTATGCTCGGCACCATTCGGCGCTGGCAGGCCGACGCTCCCGCGCTTCTGGCAGTCGAGACACCTAGGCGCGCGGCGGCCCCCAATGTCATTATCGAGCAACACAAAAGACCGTTCCCGTTGGCTGGCATCATCAGCCCCTGGAATTTTCCACTGATATTGTCGCTGATTGACGCGATCCCGGCGCTGGCCGTGGGCTGCGCGGTCCTAATCAAGCCGTCTGAGGCGACGCCGCGATTCGTTCCGGTGGTCGAACGAGCGATCGCCCAAGTACCCGAACTCGTGGCGGTGTTGCGGTTCGTGACCGGTGCTGGACCCACTGGCGAGGCGCTGGTTCGCAACAGTGATCTGATCTGCTTCACGGGAAGCGTGCGCACTGGCCGGCGCGTCGGTCAGCTCGCGGCAGAGGTCTTTGTTCCGGTGCACCTGGAACTCGGTGGTAAGGATGCAGCCATCGTTTGCGCTGACGCTGACATCGCCCACGCGGCACGCGCTTTGGCATGGGGAAGCATGGTCAATGCTGGACAGACTTGTATGTCGATCGAACGATGCTATGTGCATCACAGCATTCACGAACGATTCGTCCAAGCCTTGACGGCTGAAGTGGGAGCGCTGCGACACTGCTATCCGAATATCGATCAAGGGCAGATCGGTCCAATCATTGCCGCCGTGCAGGTGCCCATCGTCAAGCGTCATCTCGAAGATGCCTTTGCCAAGGGCGCCATCGCCGTCACCGGCGGCAAATTGCTCGAACTCGGTGGCGGTGTCTGGTGCGAACCGACTGTGCTCATAAATGTCACGCACGAGATGGCAATCCTCAACGAGGAAACCTTCGCTGCCATCCTTCCCGTGATGCCATTCGACGACGAAGAGGATGCCATTCGCCAAGCCAATGCGACTGTTTATGGCTTGTCGGCTTGCGTGTTCTCGCGCGACATCGAACGCGCGAAGCGTATCGCCTCACGCATTGATGCCGGCGCAATTTCGATCAACGACGCCGCGTTAACGGGTATGGTGCACGATGCTGCCAAGCAGTCATTCAAATTTTCGGGCCTGGGCGGTTCGCGCATGGGAAAGCCAAGCATGCAACGTTTTTATCGCCAGCAGGCTTATTTGATCAACGATGGGACGGCCTCACCTTGGTGGTTCCCGCCCCGCCCAATTCGGCCCATCGATGGCTGATGTCGGCACGCCAAACCTTGACCACAAGAGGAAACGAAATGGAACTATCAAATAGAACCGCGCGCGAAATCTGGACGGAGGTTAAGGCCAACCCGAATCGCGCACGCTTCGGATATGGCAAAAAAGCGGTGTTGGTCAATATCGACTTTCAATACGCCTACACCCGTCCTGAGGAGTTCAAGACCGCATACGAGACGGATCCGCGCCAAATTGAGTACGTGAACGAACTCGCGAAGCGATTCCGGGAGCTGGGCTGGCCGGTGGTATGGACTCATGTTGCCTACGCCGAATCGGCTGAAGACGCCGGTGTCTGGGGCACGCGCACCAACACAGTCGACTCGCTCCAAAATATCAAGCATGGTTCGCGTCGTGCTGAACTGGATGAACGCTGTGACGTTAAACGCGGGAGTGATCTCGTCTATTGCAAGCGCATGCCTTCTCCATTCTTCGAAACTCCACTGCCGTCCCTGTTGGTTTGGCACCAGTGCGATACGGTCGTGATTACCGGTGGCTCGACCTCTGGCTGCGTGCGCGCAGCGGCGGTCGATTCGCTCTCTCGCGGATATCGTACGATCATTCCGGAGCAATGCGTCGCAGATAAGCACGAGAGCTACCACTTCGCTAACCTGACCGACTTGATGCTTAAATACGCTGACGTGGTGAGCGTAACCGACACCTTCAATTGGCTTGATACGAACATCAATGCCCGCACAAAGTGAACCTGTCGGGAGCAATAGCATGAGAGAAGACACGGGCTACTACGAGTATTGGCCATACTGCGACAGGCCGAAGATCCGCTGGCCCAACGATGCGCGCGTCGCCTTTTGGGTGGCCCCAAATATCGAGTTCTACGAAATTGACCCGCCAAAGAACCCACAACGCGCACCATGGCCGCATCCCACCCCTTCGGTGCCCGGTTATTCGATCCGCGACTGGGGAAACCGCGTCGGTCACGTAAGGCAAATGAAACTACTCGACAAGTATAAAATCCGCGGCTCGATCTCGCTTTCCACGGCGCTGTGCACGCATCACCCCGAAATTATCGCCCTGTGCAGGGAGCGTGATTGGGAGTTCTTCACTCACGGAATCTACAACACGCGCTACACCTACGGCATGTCCGAAGCACAGGAGCGCGCGATGATCCTTGAGTCGATGGAGGTGATCGAGAGGCACACCGGTCGTAAACCGGCGGGATATCTGGCGCCCGCTTTGTCGCACAGCGAAGTCACGCTTGACCTGTTCGCCGAGCTAGGCGGCCTCTACACCTGTGACCTGTTCCATGACGACCAGCCGACGCCCGTGCACGTGCGCGGCGGACAGCGATTCGTCTCGGTGCCATATTCGCTCGAGCTCAACGACACCATCGCTTACGTAGTCAATAAGATCGAGCCGCGCCGCTATGGGCAGATGATCAAAGACAGTTTTGACCGGTTGTACGCGGAAGGCGCTGAGTCGGGCACCGTGATGTGCGTCCCAACACATAACTACCAGGTCAGCTGCCCGCACCGGCTTAAGGCATTTGAAGATGCGCTGGAATATATCACTGGCCACTCCGACGTGTGGCTCGCTACTGGTCGCGAAATTGCCGAACACTATGTGGCTAACGGGTACGACCAAAGTGAAGTTGCCATCGCGGTCGCAAACTCTTCGAAGAACAAGCGAGGCTGAACATGGTACTCGATCAAACCTTCATGGAGTATCCGATGCGTCGCTATGGCATGGACCACGACCGCTACGAATGGTCTATGCTCACCACCCGCAAGCCAGTTGTCTGGCCGGACGAAAAGAAGCTCGCGCTATGGGTCAACGTGAGCCTTCAGCACTTTCCAATGAATCCAACGAGCAAGCTGGTCAAGCTGCCGGGCTCGATGACGATGCCCTATCCGGATCTGCGGCACTATACGCTGCGCGACTATGGTAATCGAGTCGGCATCTACCGCTTCCTGAATGCTTTCGATCGCTACGGCATCAAACCGACGTTTGCGATCAATGCGCACCTCGCCGAGCGCTATCCGGCGCTTCTGGGCGCGGTGGTCGAACGAGGCGACGAAATCATCGGCCATTCTTGGAGCATGGATACCCCTCATGTGGGCGGCCTGGCCAAAACGGACGAAGCCGAATTGGTTCAGCGCGCGCTTGATCGACTGCGCGCGCTGACCGGTAGTGATATCCGTGGCTGGCTGAGTCCGGGCAAGCTCGAAAGTGAACACACTCCGGATCTACTCAAGGCCAACGGTATCGAGTACTTTTGCGACTGGGTCAACGACGACATGCCGTATCGCTTCCATACAAAGCATGGGGACTTGTGGGCAATGCCGCTTTCCACGGAGATCGAAGATCGCTTCGTTATCATGGAGAACCTGCATTCGGAGGCCGACTGGGCCATACAGGCGATGGATGCCTGCGACATGCTCTTGGCTGAGGCGCGCGAGCAGGGTGGACGAATCCTTTCTCTGTCGATCCACCCGTGGGTGCTCGGGCAGCCTCATCGCATTCGACATTTGGAGTCGGTCCTCGAGTATGTGATGTCGAAGTCCGAGGTGTGGAGTGTCGGCGCCGGTGAATTGCTCGATTCGTTCATCAACCAGCCGTGAGCACGTGTCTGTGCTAAATTCAATTGTCGACCGCGAATTCCGCCGCATGTCGGGCCACGATTCCGCCGCATGCGGGTCCACGACTCCGGCTGATGCCGGGCCATTGAGGAGTGGGATAACCCTGCTACCGTCCCACCCATTTCGGGGAGGCGACGGTGGAGCAAGAAAGGTTATCCATGCGTAAGATTTCGGAAGTCCTGAGGCTCAAGTACGAGCTTCATCTCGCGGAACGCGCGATTGCCGCCGCGTGCGACAGTTCCCGGTCCACGGCGCAAGACATTCTCAAAGTAAGCGTCATGTCGTGGCCGTCTTGACGACGGGCACTATTTTAAGCCCCATTGATTCCACGCCATGCGCAGCAGTGCGGCGTTGGCAGCGTGGCGGTCGAAGCGATTCGGATCGAAGTCTTCCCCGGCCCAACGCATGAACGAGATCACTTCCTCATCGCGCGGATGTGTTTTTTGCAGGTTCAGGAATTCCTGATACTGATAGCTGCCGCCTGAATCTTCTGGCGGACAGGCACCTGCACCGTCTTCCACGCCGGCCGCGCCATAGGGCTTATCCAGTTTTTTTACCTGATCCACGATGATCCGATGGACCCAACTGTCGCCAAAGTCGTAGAGATATTCGAATTGGAGGTTGAGCGTCAGAAGGCTCTTGAGCGGAACGCCACGTTCATCGATCGAAGGCATGCCCGGGTCGTCGTCGGGATGCGGCACGGAATAGGTCACGCCCTGGATATCGAACTGATGCAAATGCGAATCCGTCCAGCCCATTGCAGCCTGCAGGATATGGTGCAATTGCCCCAGCGACATTTGGCTTTCAACCCAGATCGTGCGCCTGACCACCGGCTCAATGTCGGCCAGTTGCACGTGCAGTCGATACCGGTAATGCGCGCTTTTTGATTGACGGCGTGTCGCCATTTGCGTTCCTGATCGTCTGGGGACCCAGAGTCTACCGATGGCCGCAGAATTTGTCAGTACTCGTAAGTGCGATCGGCGCCAGGTCGATTGATCTCGTCGACCCGTTGTCCGCTGGCCCTGGCGGTAGCGATGGCCGTCTCGAGCCGCAACAGGATAGCGGCCAGCGATTCGTTGGCCTTGCAGCGGAGCATCGCCAGGGTCTTGTTGCCATCATGGGCCACGGCGGCACGCCGGATCGGCTGCATCGTGCCGATCATGATCTGCCCGCCACCGTGGATCAGTGCCTCGATATGCGTGTGGCCGGCAATCGTCACCGCGTGCGCCGAGGCCGTCGGCAGGCCGGCTACGCTGCCTCGCGCAGATTTTCGCTTCGAACCAGGTCCAGACGCCATGGCAGCAACTCATCAATCCGGTTGATCGGGTGATCAGCGATGCGTTCGAACACCGCACGCAGATAGGCAAAGGGCTCGATATCGTTCAGGCGCGCGGTGCCGATCAGCGTATAGATCGCCGCCGCACTCTCACCGCCCCGGTCGGAGCCTTGAAACAGATAATTCTTCCGGCCCATCACCAGCGGACGGATCGCCCGCTCGGCGGTGTTGTTGTCGATCTCAATGGCACCATCGTCGCAGAAGCGCGTCAGCGCGACCCAGCGCACCAGCGCGTAATGGATCGCCTTGGCCAATCCGGACTTGGCCGACAGTTGCAGCAGTACGCCCTCGAGCCAAGTCCGCAGGTCGGCGGCAAGCGGCACCGAGCGTTCCTGGCGCACCGCACGCCGCTCGGCCGGCAACTGGCCGCGGAGGGCGCGCTCGATGGCGTACAGTTGCCCGATTCGGCGAATCGCCTCAGTCGCAATCGGCGATGGCGCCAACTGCAGAAGGTCGTAGAACTTCCGGCGAACGTGCGCCCAGCAAGCCGCCTCAATGATCCGGCCATCCGCATACAACGCCTCGTAGCCGCTATAACCATCGGCCTGCAGAATTCCCGCATACCCTTGCAAATGCAGTCGAGGTCGCTCGCCTTTGCGGTCCGGCGAGTAGCAATACCAGACCGCCGGCGGCTCCCGGTTGCCGGCCGGCCGGTCATCGCGGACGTAAGTCCAGAGCCGCGCGGTCCGGGTCTTGCCGCGCCCCGGCTCGAGCACCGGGACTGGGGTGTCATCGGTGTGGATCTTGCCGGCTTGCAACACATACCGGCGGATGGCGTTGGCCAGAGGATGAAGCAGAGTGGCCGCCTCGCCCACCCAGGCCGCCAGGGTGGCGCGGTCGAGTTCCACCCCCGAGCGGCGATAGATGCCTGCCTGGCGATAGAGCGGACAGTGGTCGGCATACTTGGCGACCACCACTTGGGCCAGCAGGCCGGGGCCCGCCATGCCGCGCGCAATCGGCCGCGACGGGGCGGGTTGCTGAACCACCTTAGCGCAGTGTCCACAGGCGAGCTTCGGACGTACATGTCGGATCACCTTGAAGAAGCTCGGCAGGAAGTCGAGTACTTCGGAGACGTCTTCGCCCAACGGGCGCATTGGCTTGCCGCAGTCCGGGCAGTCACAGCTTGACGGCGCATGCACCACGGTTTCGCGCGGCAGGTGGGCCGGAAACTGGCGGGCTTTGCGGCGAAACGCAAGAACCTTCTGCTCGTCCACGGGAGCGTCTTCGGTCGAATCGTTCAGCGGGACGGTCGCGGCTTGCTCGTCCGGTGCCGGCGCCGCGGCCGGCAACGGCAGATCGCCCAGCGCCAGTTGCAACTGCCCCATCAGTTCGCTCATGCGTTCCGACTTGCGTCCGTATTGCCAGCGTTTGAGTCGGGCAATTTCAGCCATCAATCGGGCGATCATCTCGTCGCGCGAGGCCAGCAGCTGTTTGAGGGTCGCGACGTCGTCGGGGAGTGTGCCGTTTGTTGTTGTTGGTTGACTGGCGTCCATTAGCGCCAAGTATATCACACTCATGCACATGGGTATGCCTTTTTGCGCATTTCCCGGCGAAAAAGTTACGCCGCTCGACTCGGTTGCCAGGTCCGTTCCGGTCGTCGCCAATCGATGCCTTCGAGCAACATCGAGAGCTGTGCGGCGGACAGGCAGACGCTACCCGATGTGGCCTGTGGCCAGATAAAGCGGCCGCGCTCGAGCCGCTTGGCGTAGAGGTTCATGCCGTCGCCGCTCCACCACAGCAGCTTGACCAGGTCGCCGCGCTTGCCGCGGAAGATGAAGACGTGACCGGAGAACGGATTGTCTGCAAGCGCGCTTTGCACCAGGGCCGCCAGGCCGTCCATGCCGCGCCGCAAGTCGGTCACCCCCGCCGCGAGCCAGATGCGGGTGCTGGTTGGCAGGCCGATCATCGGGCTTTGCCCAGGCAATCGAGGACCAGGCGTAGTTGCGCCGCATCGACGGCGCCGCGCAGTCGTATGGTCGCACCGGCAATGTCGATTTCGATGTGCGCCGAGGCCGCGTCAATCACCGCGCGTTTGTTTGAATGCGCTTCCCGGCGCGGCCGGACTTCGCCTGGGGCGTGGATCGTCACCGGCAGCAGCACTGGATGATCCGGGCTGGTGCCACCCAACTGGCCGGCGCGATAGTGACGACGCCATTTGAACAGCAAGTTGGTATTGATGCCGTGTTCTTGCGCAAGCTTGGCGACCGAAATATCCGGCGAGCATGCCGCCGCCGCCAACTTCCGCTTGAACTCGCGCGGGTAGTTAGGCCGGCCCTTCCGGCTTGATACCCTGCCTCTCATTGACGCCACTTTGGTCCCCACCACTATTTGGTGGGGACCACTTTGGACAATTATCTACTCAGTGTCCATGCGGCCTTGGCATGACGCTTACTTCTCAAACGCTGCCGGGGCGCCCAAGTCACCTGGCCGCTACCGGGAGAACTCGACAAAGGCAATCAATGCCACTTGCCTTGCGGTTACGCAGGTTGAATTCGTCACCCAGACCACCTACGCCGGGGTCGAACTTACGCACTCCCGCTCTCATGGCAGCCGACACATTGCCAATGCAACCCGCGGGCATCATGAAAGTGGGCCGATAGCCATCGCGCACCAAACTCCCTAATACGCTCAATCATCAGATGCTTACTTGAGCAGGTGTTAACGGTGGGCGGCGTGTAGTCCTACATCCTGCCCGAGTTTAATTTGGCCAAGATAGAGACTTTCTTCGCTGAGATCAAACTGTACCGGAGTGCTATCGGCTAAACCCAAGCTCACTGCCAGTTCATACCCACCGCTTTGCTTTTCCAGCTTATCGATCTTGAATTCGCCGAATATATCCGTGGTGGCTCGCGAGATCTCACTGCCATTGTGGCTCAGCACCACGTCGGCGCCTTCGGCACACTCCTCGACGCCATCGACATCGATCGTCACCGAACCGGCCACGAAACATTTGGTAACCAGGTGCAAGCTCTTGTAATACACGCGTGGTTTCGTACCAAGGTCCGGTTGCAATACCTCCAGGCCCTGTTCCTCTGCTAGGCGCCGCATTTCTGCGTCTTCGACCTTGATCGATTCAAACACGTCAAGTGGGCAAACTTGCTCTATCCGGGTCTTTTCCCACCCCTGATCCAGCAGGTGTGCATCGAAAATCCAGGCCTGAGGAATGTGCTTCTCCTCGTTCCAGTAAATTGCACCATAGGGACAGGCGTCAACAATCTGTTTCTGCCCTTTGGATTTTACCGGATCGATAATGACGATCCCGTCATCACGTTTCCTGACGGCATCGTCTCTGGCACTTTGGATACAGGGTGCGTTATCGCAATGATTGCACATCACCGGAAAAAAATTCGCTTCGACGATTGGCCAGCTACCGCGCTCCTGTTTCTGAACATCTACCCAGCGATGCCCTGTCAGAGGTTGCGGCGCAGCATAATCTGGAAATTCGTTCCCAATGTGCTCGTCTTTTGTAGCCAGAAAACAGTTACGGCAGTTATCACAGCGAGAAACATCGACGATCATGTTCCATTTCTTGGCCATCACTTCACCTCCGAACGATGCCAGGTATCGACACCGGACCATTTTTCAAACTGAATCAGTGTTGTATTTGGCGCCATACCGCTGGTCTGCTTCGTCAAAGGCTTGCTGGGACATAGCATATTGATGCACCCCCCCAGATCAGTTGAGTTGCCCGGCTCACCCGCTGGCCTGTATTGGGCAGAAGATGCAGGTGCACTAACAACTCCCGGTCTCAGGCGAGCCGTTACTTGCGCTGCACATACCACCGAGCCCCGGTTATTCCAAAGGCGAATCAGGTCATCATTCTCAATTCCTCGCTGCTCTGCATCCTGCCGGCTAACTCTGGCTACCAGATAATAGTGGCCGTCGAACAAGACACGGTGGTCTTTGATGTCCATTACGGTGCTGCCTCGATCGTCACCCATTAGATGAAATGTGTATCGTGAATGTGGCGACAGCAACTGCAAAGGATATTCTTTCAGTCGTTCATCTGTACTCGAATCCTCATAGGTCGGCATGTACTTGTTTAATGGAGGCCGCTCCGGGTCATCAATTCTGCCAAGCGTCTCAGGAATAAACTCGTATTTACCCGAAGGAGTTTGCAGGCCGCAACCAAAATTATTCACATATTCCGACGGAAGTGGATAGGGTTCCGGTACATCCTTGGGCCGGCCTTCGTAGAACCACCGGAGGGCAGTGGGGGTTCGTGCGGATTCCGCAGGAGCAGGAACGACAAAATAACCTTTTCTCAGGAATTTTTTCCAGGAAATATGTTTGGACAAATCGGACGAATCAAAGACGCGCTTACACCAGTCAAGCTCCGAGTTGCCGCCTTCCGAATAGAGTGCCCCCATACCCATGCGTTGCATCAATGCAAGAAAGATTTCGTAATCGGATTTGGACTCGCCCAAGGGTTCAATGCATTTATGCTGCATTGAAATGACGCGGTGGTTTACCATCTGATACATATGATGCACATAACCGGCGCCTACGTTGTAATACTCACCTATATCCCAGCGTTCAAATGTGGTGCACGCGGGCAAAATAATATCCGCAAAACGCGTCTCCCCTTCGTTCCAGATCGACTGGTTTACCACGAATGGCAAATTCTCCGATTGATACATTTTTACCCAGCGATTTGAGTCCATCGTCGTTCCCAATGAGGAACTCCCGTATCGATATATCATCTCGATTTTTGCGTGTCCGGGTGATGGATAACCGAACTTGAAGAATTGCCCTTGTACCGAGGTGATATCCGTTAGGTAGCCTAGCGCTTTCCCATTTAAGATCGCCTCGGGCAATTGCATGCGGTGAATGCTCTGTCTGACGGAATTCATTGTCACGATATGCGGCATGCGCTGATAGTTATTGGCCGCATTTGCACTGTACTGGAGTTCTCCAGACATGCTGCCTTCAGCATATCCAGGGAAATAGAAAGTAAAGTCCAGGGGCGCCCCGAACTGCAGATTGCCGAAATTGACGCCCGGCTGCCCGAATCCCTGCATTGCGCCAAGGATAGTCATCATCCTTGCCCACTGTGCACCCATTGGCGAGCGACAGGCACCGCCCACTCCGCAACCCCAGCCGCCTACGCCGAGATAGGTTTTCTTGCGCCCCCACTCCCTGGCCAGCGCCCTGACCTCCCGCGCGGGGACACCGGTTTCTGCTTCTTGCCACTCAGGTGTCCTCGGGGTTCCGTCCGTCTTCCCAAGAACATAATCCTTCCATTCATCGAATCCGGTTGTTCGGCTTTCTACAAATTTTTTGTCATACAGATTCTCCGTTATCCAGATGTAGCAAAGTGCCTGAGCAAGTGCCGCATCAGTGCCTGGCTTGGGCGCTATCCATTTTCCTCCAAGCAGCGCAGCAGTATGGTTGAGGTATGGATCAATATGAACCATCTTGATGCCAAGCTGTTTGGCCCATTCACGTCTTCTGGTCCCTTCGTAGCCATAGGTCGCGTCGGGATCGCTGGACCAAAAAACCATCATTTCCGCTTCTTTCAAGCAGTCTTCAACCGTGCCGTAGGACTCTGGCACGCCGAGACGCATGCTGTTGCCCCAGTGATGCATCGCGCCCCAGTACCAACCCTCCCAACTGTCGGGGTTATTGTGAACCCGGCTACATCCAATGAGATTGAAGAATCGGTTAAAGGCGCTCAGATAATGACCGAGGTTTCCCCACTGATGATGCCCACCGTGGTAAACCAGAACTGCTCCAGGGCCTTTGCGCTTGGCGCGTTGTATTTCTTTGGCAACGATATCCAGTGCTTCATCCCATGAGATACGCTCAAATTCGGAAACTCCGCGATTCTGAATATTTCGCTCGCCATTCGGATCAAAATCTACCCTCTTCATCGGATACAAAAGACGGTCTTTTGAATAGACCATGGATTTTTGCGCCATCCCGTGGGCGGCCAACGTCGTGTGACGAGGAGGCGTAAATGTCCTACCCCTCGCTTTTATGGACCATGAAGGTGCATCTTCCTCGTCAAACTCGACAGGGGTGATTCTCAAAATCTTGCCGTCCTTGACATAGACAAACAATGGCCCTCCGTTCGTGCCGCTTGTATATCGCACGACACCATCGCCAATGTCGGTCCCGCTCTTCCATCCAAGCGTTTGCATGCGGTTAAGCGTGGCCATAAACCATACTGCCAATTCATCCGAACCTTCTAAGCAGACTTTGAAATTTTTCGCCGCGTCAATCCGCACCAATTGGTTGAAAGGCGGCGTCAAAAACTCTTCCGCGACGGCCCTGTTCTGAAAAATGATGGACAAATCCGGATTTTCGCAAATACCCCCGTTCGATTTTACTTTTCCATTTTCAAATCTTACCCAGCGACCGTCCGAGTTATCCTTTAATTTGAATTGCGCGGTGATATTTTTTTGCTTCAGACGCTCCGCGAATTCGGGGTAAAAGCGTGCAGCAACTTTTAGCGCTTGCACCATCCCAAAAAGTATGATTGAAGATTTCATACAAACCTCTCAGTTCATTTGTCGGCGTCTGTCGTGAATGCCGTTGCATACGTATGTTGCTTGGTTTAGGCTTTATCTATTGTTTATCTCTTGTGCGCGGCGCGCCGCAACGGCCACGATGGGCATCAAACACCGTGCGGATGTCAGCGTGCAGGCGATCACTTTCGCGGTCGCGCGTTGAAGGTTTTGTGATTCGTCAGGTGTGGAAACCCAATTGGGTGGCGTATAGCACCCGGCAAACGATCGACAATGTGTAGGTCACGAGTTCAACTGGCATAAACGCGTACTTCACGAACTCTCTTTGGCAAAGTACACTGCCGCTTTTTCGGCTGTTCACGTCCATCTTGACACGGGAAAGCTCGGCCCGTAGACGAGTGATTTCGGCCTGTTCCGGACGGACCGCGCGTCGACCTGCCGCCTCCGTCAAACGCCCCCTTTGTATTGCTTCTCCCACTTCTGAATTGGCCTGGGCAACACATCGAATTTGCGTCCGCATGCAGCTCGTGAAAGACTCTCTGCTTTCTTGTTCCGCGCGACCTCGTGCCTTGAATTCCAGCGTAAGCACGCGCCGCTTCAACTGCTCTTTCTTGATGCCTTCCAGTGGGTTTTTGCTTCTTGCCTGCTCTCATGATTTCGCTTTCGTTAAGTACTCAACGAAAGGCCCATTGGGTCATTACTAACCTACCCACGGAACATGTTGTACATATTAAGTCCGATAGCTGCATTGACGATCAACCCTAACCAAATCAGGTACACCCAGGGCAGGCATTTTCGTAGCGAGGCTGTGATTGCGTGATTGATAGCGTCCGATGGCCCGTTTCTTACCAATTCTGAAAACGCTGGTGAAAAAGGCGCCAGCTTGACTCTTATCATTAATCCGGAAGCGACAAGCGCCGCCATAATCAGGAGCTTCAACCCTATCCAACTGAATCTTACGATCTCACCGGTAGCAAAACCATATAGCGCCACCGCGACCATGCCGACGATTAGTACGACGCGAAAGCCCATGTCGAACTGTGCCAGTTTGTTGGCGGATGACATGCCAGCCTGCCGATGCACCGCAAACACCAGCCAAAGCCAGAACAAACTTACCAGATAGACGAGAGTTACAGTCCATTTTGGAATCGACAGACTTGTATCCAGATATCCCAGATGTATTCCCAAAGCAAATATTATCGGCATACAAATTCGCGGCGCCATATCAACGCCCGCCATTATTTTTAGCGCTGTTACTCGTGCGTCCACAGTGAGAGTTGGATTTCGCACAAACCGTGACGCGTAGTATGTTCCGAGGTCACCCCCAAGCCAGTAGACGAAGAACAGTAAATGCAGAAAATTTAGAGAATCATAAAATATCATCGTCATAACCTGTTCATTTGGTTTCAATGATCGCCAAATAGATACGCAGGCGCTCTACCAACTCTTACAAGGGTTTTGAAACTTTGTGCATCAAGGTTGCCAAGAAAGGAATATCGGCAAGCAGCACACGGACCCTGTCGGCTCCCTCTTCCCATGAGGATCTCTGGCTTGGTCTCGCGATGCACTGCACGTCTCTTGCATAGATAGTGGCCCGACTTGGACCTTACTCAAATGGAAATAAATTCGGTGCTAACTTTTCTCGGGACGAATAGTTTCAATAAGTTGAAATTACCTCCAGCGGTAACAGCAAATTACATGCCACGATCAATTGAGCTTGCTGGAACTCAAGTGGGGCAATATTCCATCCTATGCACGTACTTTGGAACAGTTGGAACGTCAAACTGGAACAACTGGTGTTTCAGATGGCCGCTGGCGAAGCATGGATTTCTTGGCTTTACCGCACTGGCAATCCCTGTCGGACTCACTATTGCCCCAGCGGCACAATGGGCCTGCTTCTTGCTGCTGGGTTGTCTAGACGCGTGAAGCACTCGGTGGCGTGGTGCTGGCTGTCGATGACGAGACTGGTGCCGCGCGCTTACGCTTTGTTCCCGGCGCACGGCTCAACAATCTCGCTGGAACCGTGTTCGGCGGCTACGTCGCCGCCATGATCGACGACGCCGCCGGCATCGCGACCTGGTTCGGCGGCGGAAAGCGGCACTTCGCCACCGCGCAGATGTCCGTCAGTTTCCTGCGCGCCGCCAAGGCGGATGAGGCATTGATCGCTGACGTGCGCGTCAACTACATTGGCACGCGCCATGCATTCGTTGAGGTCAGGATCAGTCGCGAACGCGACGGGGACGCGCTCGCAATCGACACGGTTGTTCAGACTTTCATTGGGGTTCCAAAGTCCGATTGACCGCGGCTCGTGGATACAACTATTGCGCGGGCAGACCAGTCACTTTCTGAAATCTATATTTGACCTCTATTTTGGTTGTGCGGTGGCCGTACCAGCGGGCACACCAAGAATCTGATTGAGTTCGATTTTGTTGCCGTCGGCGTCCCGCACGGCGCTAAACATCACGGGAATCACGACGCCATCGGGCGACGGGTATTCGACTCGCTTGGGCTGAGTCTCCACGCGAATATTCGGTGTGGCTTCAATCTTGGCCCATCGAGTGCTAAGGTCCGCGACATTGAAAACCATGATCATCTGCCCTACTCCTCCGTTGGAGAGGATTGGCGCGGGTGCGGATGGCTGGTCCAGACGCTGCATCAGTCCGAGGGCGCCGATGAAAGTGTCGTTGGCCCGTAGCAACACCAGCCGGATTGTCGGCGGTCGCGCCTTGCCATCGCTCTCGGTACCACCACCGATCAATTGGTCGTAGATCATCTTCAGGCCCAACGCGTCGCGATATAGCGGCAGCGACTTGTCTATGTCGCGCACCACAAGCGTGGTTCGCCGGATGTCCACCGGAATCTGTTCCACCAGCGGGACCGGTTCGGCGCTGGCCACACGATTGAAGAGCGCAACAACGATCAGCGCGACACAGCTTGAGGCCTTCGAAAGGGCATTCATCATCATGAGTCCTTAAAGAAAAAACAGATCAGTGAGCGAAATATCTGCGACGGCAGCCAAGCCAATAGCCAATTGAGTTTGCGATCCCGTCGATCGTCGCGACTGACGGGGTGGCGGCACGTGAACCTGTTCGTGCAACCGTATCTCAATTGTTACCGGCTATCGAAATGCACACCTGAATTCATCATGTGGTTTCCTGCATTCGCTCCAGTTGTATCAAATACTGTCGACGAATCGCCGGGATTAGCAAAAGCGGAACAATGCCGTGACAACTGGAATGGCTGATACCGCAAGGTGCAACTGAGCCTCTCCGAATACGCGAGTTGATAGCCAACCAACGGATGTGGGCCCGAGGCCAAGGCCCGCGGTACTGATGACCCATGTAGTAAAGCGCCACCACCTGTCCGCGAATCGACGAGGGCGTGATATCAAGAAGTGAAATGATCCCCGTCGCGGATACCGTGGCGATGCCGACGGTACTGAGACCTAGCAGGATGAATGCGGTCAAGGGTGAAGGCATCTGAAGTGCAAGGCCCGAGCTAGCCAGCATCAGTACAAAGCCAATTGAGAGCAAGCGAAATGGTGCGTCACTCTGACCAGCCTTCCGCCAACGGTCACACGCGACGCCAATACCGACTACCGTCGCCGGGCCGATGGCAAGGGTCATAAAGCCATTGACGAGCGCATAATCTTTCGCCTCCCACGCAAACTTACGGGCAAACGCGCTTGGCAGAAATCCATGGCTATAGGCGATGATAGTCATAACGCAGATCATCGCGATCAAACCAATAAACGCGCCGGCGTTGCGCTTAACATAGCCGAGACTATCCGCGAAACCTGAACGGGCGAGTACAGCATCAGCACTGGGGCCCTGGCGAGGGGGTTCAGTGACGAACAAGAACCCGAGCGAGATCACAAGACCCGGCAGACCCACGACAATGAAAGCGAACTGCCAAGGCTTGACTGCGCCGATCAGCGGCAGGACGATGCCTTCTGAAGTCTTGGCCCATGTGAGCACCACTGCCCCTATCAATGAGGCAATTCCCGCGCCCAAAGAAAGAGCAGTCGAATAAACCGCAACTGGCTTGCCGCGCCGTTCTGGGGGAAAACTGTCACCGATCATCGACATAGCACATGGGTTCAGCGTTGCCTCCCCAATGCCAACGCTCATACGCGCGGCAAACAGATGCCAGAAGCCACGCGCCAACCCCGACGCAGCAGTTGCCAGCGACCAGAGGGCCACACCTGCCGCGACAATCCACGTCCGCCGCTTGCGGTCGGCAAGCCATCCCAAGGGTAATCCCATGGTGGCGTAGAACAATGCAAAGGCGGGACCAATCAGGTATCCGATCTGCTCATCGGTCAAGTGAATGTCCGCCTTGATCGGCTCGATTAGCAGACCGAGAATATAGCGATCAACGAACGAAAAAACATAGGCAATAGTGAGAAGCGTCACCATCGTCCACGCGGCGCGAGGCGCGGGCCATTGGTTTGTTTTCACTATACAATCCCGGTGATCTTGTAAATGACAACCAAATTGTCGTCGAAATCGACAATCCCGATCTCGCGACCCTTGCGGCCATCCTTGGTAATCAGGACTTCCTCGTCATAGATCTGAAGCCCGAGCGCGCGGGCACCCGCTATCACACTATCCACATCTTTAATCTCAAGCACAATCGCGGAACGTCGCGGGTGTGGCAGGGCAACGAGCTCGACACCGGTGATCTCGGTTAGCGCCATGACCCGCTCTTGGCTTGCAGTGGAAAGCACGCAAAACCTCATCGCCGCGTCGCGTGGAATGTCGAACACAGGATAGGAATAGCTCGCGGGATTGTGCGGCAGGACAAACGTCACGTCAAAGCCCAACACATCGCGGTAAAACGTCAATGCACGATCAAGACTGGCCACAATGTAATTGCCTCGCTGAAACCGAACACCGCTCATAACCATGCCCCTGGCTCGCCACGGACGTCACAGATGGCCGCGCCGCGGTTGAGTCCCGCGTAAAGCCGAGCGAGTGCTTTGGGCATGTTTTCGAACCCGATTGTCACATCATGCTTGGGCTTAAGAGCCCCATCGTGAATCCAGCCAGCGAGTTCTGCCATCACGGCCTCCCATCTGTGAACATGGTTGTAGACAAAAAATCCCTGCATACGCGCCTCTTTGCTTCGCAACCGCGTGTAGTTGGTGACACCGAATGGTATTTCGCGAGCGTATTCGGAGATTGAGCCGCACAGTACGATCCTCGCGTGCATCGCAAGGCGGTCGAGGACGGTCGCGAGGGTCTCGCCGCCAACATTGTCAAAATAACAATCTATGCCATTGGGACACAACGCGTCGAGCCGCTTGGCCAGATCATCGGCCTTGTAATCAATTGCCGCAGTACAACCCTGCCGTTGTATCAACGCGCATTTTTCAGGGCCACCCGCGATACCGATTACTTGGCACCCAGCGATATTCGCAGCAAGTTGGCTGACGATGGACCCGACCCCGCCCGCCGCACCAGACAACACCAGTGTCTCACCGCGCTGCGGTTCGCCACATGCAAAAAGCCCCGCATGGGCAGAAAGGCCAGTCATCCCCAGCGTCTTACATGAAAACATCGCCGGCAGACCCACATTGGGTACCCGAAACATTTTTTCTGCGGGTGTCATCGCGGACGCTTTGAATGACTGCCAACCGATTTGCCCCTGTACCACTTCTCCTTCTCGCCACTCGGGATGCCGCGACTTCACAATTTGCGCAACTCCGCGCCCGTGGATCACATCACCCGGCTTCAAAACGGTTTCTCCCGCTGCGCCTGTTCCCTGCATGTACATGCGCATCACGGGCGCTAGACCGAGATAGCGTGTCTTAAGTAGCACTTCACCTGGCGCAGGTTCGGGTATGGCTCCCTCGACCCACGCGAAGTCATCAGGACTGAGTGCGCCACCAGGCTGTCGCGAAACTCGCCACTGAAAATTACTGTCGTCATTGATCACCTTGCCGCGAGCCAAGGCATCAAAACCGTTGAGGTAACTCACGCGACGATCTGATTCACTTCGAAAAAATAGCCGTCAAGATCGAAGAAACTAGCCCCAACCAGCGCCTTGGGCTTCCCGTTCTCTCCCGTGACCATCCAATCATGCGGCTCACAATGGACGTAGGATCCTGCGGCCCGCGCCCGTTCGGTCGTCAAGCGGCAGTCTTGTGCTGCGACCACGAAGATTGGCGCGCCAAACGCGACTCGCGTTGGGATTTCGGCAGGCATATCTTGTTTGGGATCAATCCATTCAAGCAGGCCGATCATTCCGATTACGTCATCCGCTGCCTTCATGATAACGAGGCGCGTTTTATCACCTTTTTTTCAGGCTGCAAGCTGAGTACCCGAAAGTGTGAATGGAACATACATCCAGCGGGTCATCCCAAACACGGTCTCATACCAACGCGCCGCAGCATCGGCGTCGCGGACCATCAGCGTCGTACGTTTAACGATATCAACCATTGATCTTTGGTGCCTCAATCACCAATACCTGACAATCAGCGACGCTCGCGCGCAGCTTTTTTGCCTCTTGATATTCAGTCGAATTCCAGAAAGCGAGAATTGTCGCCTTATCGGGCCATTCGGAAATGACCATTGATGCGCCATCACCAAACGAGCCCTCGAGCAGTTCAGCGCCCGGCCCTCTAAGCACATATCTTCCACCAAACTTTTCTACGAGAGCACCGGCAACGACGCCATATCCAGCAATAAAGGCGTCGCGATCCTTTATTTTGGCGGTAACGATCATGTAGGCAGGCACTTGTTGATCTCCTTCAATGCAATGTTTTCGTATGACGGAACATGTCTGGATGAAATTCACAGTGACCAACAAGTTGGGGCGGGAAAGGGCAGATCATCCACTCGGCACCTCCAATACGCGCAAGAGAACTTTGATCCTGAAACCTTTTCGTTGTGCACCCAACGAAAGCGAAACTGATCAAATCAGACAAGAAGAATAGCGTACTCGAAGACGTCATGAAAGAGCAAATGAAGCGGCACGTATTTACCCTCGAATTCAAGGCCGCCGTGGTTCGTCACAAGAAAGCCGAGAACATCAGCTCTTCCGAATGCGGATACCGGTTTGATGTGTTGCCGATCTGGATGTGCGTCAGGAAGAGCGTCTTGAAGGCTGCGCGCTGCGCTAGCTCAAGGTGAGGACGGGCGTGTCGAGGCCATCGAGCAAGACTTGCCGCGCGGCGGGCGCAAGCCCAAAGCCGATCCGGCCGAGATCGTGCGCTTGACCACGCAGACCAGCCCTGAAGTGGCGACGCAGTGGAGCACGCGCACGCTGGCGGCGGTGGCCGGGGTGAGCGACACCACCATTCAGCGCATTTGGAAGTCGCTCGGTTTGAAGCCGCACCGCACAAAGCAATTCAAGGTGTCGCGCGATCCGAAGTTCGCCGAGAAGCTCGAAGACATCGTAGGCCTGTACATGGCCCCGCCCGAGCACGCGCTGGTGCTGTGCTGCGACGAGAAGAGCCAGATACAAGCGCTCGACCGCACCCAGCCCGGCCTGCCGATGAAGCCCGGACGCGCCGCCACCATGACGCACGACTACAAGCGCAACGGCACCACCACGCTGTTTGCCGCCATGAGCATGCTCGACGGCGCGGTCATCTCCCGTTGCGCGCAGCGCCACCGCCATATCGAATGGCTCGACTTCCTGCGCCAAATCGACCGTGAAACGCCGCAACACCTGGCGCTTCATCTGATCTGCGATAACTACGCGACCCACAAGCATCCGAAGGTCAAGGAGTGGATCGCCAAGCACCCTCGATTCCAAGTTCATTTCACCCCCACCTCGGCGTCTTGGCTCAACATGGTCGAGCGGTTCTTTCGCGACATAACGACCACGCGCCTGCGCAACGGCGTATTCCGCAGCGTCCCCGAACTGATCAAAGCCATCAAAGAGTACATCGCGGTGCATAACAAAAATCCCAAGCCCTTCGTATGGACCGCCAAGGCCAATGACATCCTCGCCAAGGTCATCCGCGCCAATCGCAACTTAAGTTCCAAACAGAATGAAGCACTACACTAGCGACAGCCGTTGTGCACCGCGATAAAATGGGTAGAGTGTTTTGAGAACCATCAGAAGTGGATTCTTTGGTGGTCAGGCAAGTTCGACCGCACTGAATAGTGCTGGCTGATAGGTGAGAGCGCTTGCAAAAGGAAACACTTCTACCAAGGCATTTGAATTGACCAGTCGTGGCGCGGAGAGTAAATGGGCAAAACATATACAGAAATTGACGCTGAACTTGCGGCTTGGATTCGCCGGCAGAAAATGTTCTTTGTCGCAACCGCCCCGCTTAAGGGTGAACTAATCAACTGCTCTCCAAAGGGCCTGGATACGCTCCAGATTCTCGGCTCGCGCGAACTTGCCTATGTCGACATAGGCGGAAGCGGAATCGAGACAGTAGCGCACATAAAAGAAAATGGCAGGATCGTGCTGATGATGTGCGCCTTTGAAGGTCCTCCAAAGATATACCGGTTCTATGGTCGGGGAACAGTCGTGGCGGCACATGAGAACCAATTCCTTGAGCTGCTTCAGCATTTTCCAGAGCCACCGGTCTGTCGCGCTATCGTGCGCATTGCCATCACGCGAATCCAGGACGCGTGCGGATTCGGCGTCCCACTATACGATTTCAAGAAACAACGTGACACGCTTCCCCGCTACGTTGCCGCCAAAACCTCCAACGAATTGAATGCGTCTATTGCAAAGTACAGCGCCGCGAGTATTGAGGGCTTGCCTGGATTGACGATCACAGACGGTGTGTTTGCGGGACGAGGACACGCAGGCGATTAGGGTCTCCCCGACCACGGATAATTTCGCGACAAGCCGCGAGTTATCTGCACCAAGTACAAGAAAACTGCTTTTTTGCAATCTGCATAACGCCACAGGTTTCAGCGCTTACGTTGGTAATGCAGCGCACTCATAGCCGGTAAACACGCGTCGCGTTATCGCGCAGCAGTTTGCGTAGCACGGTCGGCTTCAGGCCTAGGGCTTCGATGTCGATGCGCGTTTGCTCGAACGGCAGTACCGGGAAGTCAGTTCCAAAGAGGACCTTGTCTTGTCCGAAGCTGTTGATGTATTTGACGAATGATTCCGGCCAATAAGTGGGCCGGTGTGCATCGCAGCCAATATAAACGTTCGCGTGTTTCCAAGACATCGCGATCATCTCGTCGGCCCATGGAATGCCTACGTGGATACCGATCAGCGTGAGATCCGGGAAATCGCATGCGACTGAATCCAGGCAGATAGGCCGCCCGACGCTGCGGCGCGGATAACTCGCGTCATACACCATCGACTGACCAACCTGCAGTTGGATTGGAATGTTCAGCTCGACACACTTTGCGTAGAACGGGTAGTACCTCGCGTGGTCGGGTGCAAGCTCGAACCAGTGAGGATAGCTATGCGCACCGATGAATCCATATTCACGCACCGCCCTTTCCAATTCGCGCACGCCGGCCATACCTTCTGTCGGGTCGATGCCGGCAAGTCCGGAAAAACGCTTTGGGTACTTCTGCAGGGCGTCGGCCACCATCGAGTAAGGCACCTGATAGCAGGCCGGGTGGTGTTTAACACCGACCTTCGCTGCGATTAGCAGCGAGCGCTCAATGCCCGCAGCATCCATGCGGGCAATCATCTCCTCAAGGCTTACCCCGTCAAAGGTGCCCTGACCGACATGCATCTTGTCCACATAGAATTTTTTGCGTGATGGCCGATTGGCTAGCGCTTCAGCGGTCCAGATATTGACAACCGCATCGATCGCCAGAATGTCATATTTCATGATTTCTTAGTCCCAAATGATGCCAGCCCTCTTCTTGATCTGCCTCCTACTTTCGTATTGCGAAAGCATGAAGGTCCCAATTTGCTCCAGCGATGTCAACGCAGGCTCAACTTTGATGGCACATAGTAGCAGCCGAAATCCCGGCGCATTGAGCGCGTGAACGACCTCGCGGATCAAGCGCTTAAATGTCTCATCGGGTACGCCAGATCCATCGCACAATGTGAATCACACGCGGATATCGATGTACTTGAATTCCTCCACGTCCGGTATGTACACCTCGGGCAACAGCACTGCACGTTGTGCGGTTGTCGCAGCAATCGGCCTTAGTTCGCCCATAGGCACGTGCGGCAGCATCACTGAAAGACTACGCGTTCTCACATGAACCTGGCTGCCAATTACATCTGGCAAGACTCGGATGTCGCCCTTGCGGCGCGCGGTCATTGTAATACCGACGCCGGCTTTGGGGGCATCGCCTCTCAGGGGCGATATGGTGCCAGGATCCGGTGGCGATATGGCAGGCGGTTTCCTCCGGTTTCGTTCGACCACTTCGGCGATGCGGTGGGCTAGAAGGTAGGCGTGAACGACGATGAAGTTTGGCACAAAGCCGGTCATCGAGACTTGTGTCAGCCCCCTGAAAGGGTCTTCCGGCAAACGCTCGTTCAGGTGGTGGTTGATGGTGAAACTAATGATGGCATTGCCTAGCATATCGCCGCGATCAGGCGAGATATTACCAACGCCAAGCAGGTGTTATCGCCTGCGCCCGGGCGCTTCTCGACCGTCACCGGTTGCTTAGGCACGTCCAATGGATTTCGCGACATCATTTCCGTCTTACTGACCGCAGGGTACAGCACGACGATACGTAAACGACTTGAAGGGAGTCCCTGATTGAAGGCCAGCGTTTTGACAAACAAACAAGGCAGATTGAGGAAGAAGCGCAACATATCAACAACAGAATGAGCAGAAATCGTGCCACGAGCGCCAAACGACTTCAAATCGCCCTTGGCACGGATTATGTTGGAACGTCTGGCGGGAACACGAAGGAGTAATCTCGCGACGCAGATGTGTTTCGAATGTGTTTCATCAGCATCAATTCCGTTTCATGCATGTTGCGTACGACGAAATGTGTTGGTCAATATGACCCTTCGTCCAAGTGCTGCACATCAGCATCGAGGATGATCCAGATGTGCTGGCACGCTTCTTGCGCCACTATTTTCATAATACAAGCCTCAAGTGCTTGGACAAGTCACTTGCGTACTTTCGGGAGTAGTTGGTAATGGCAACGATCACGCGGCCACTGGACGGAATCAAGGTGGTGGAGCACCCACACATGGTAATGGGGCCCACCGTAGGCCTAATATTGGCCGATCTCGGGGCTGATGTTATAAAAGTCGAACCACTCAATGGTGACAACACTCGCCGATTGTTAGGCTCCGGTGCGGGGTACTTTCCGATGTACAACCGCAACAAGCGTAGTCTTTGCGTTGATACCCAGGCGCTAGCTGGCAGGGACGTAGTAAATCGCCTGATTGCCAAAGCCGACGTATTCGTTGAGAATTTCCGACCGGGCGCAATGAACGAGAGGGGATGGGACTACGCAACGCTTTCTAGTAGCAACCCTCGTCTGATTTACTGTTCTGCCAAAGGCTTTTTGAAGGGCCCGTACGAGCATCGTACCGCGCTCGATGAGGTAGCGCAGATGATGGGCGGCTTGGCCTACATGACCGGTCTACCCGGCAAACCGATGCGCGCCGGTGCCTCGGTGATCGATGTGACCGGCGGCATGTTCGGCGTGATCGGCATTCTTGCCGCGCTCGAACAGCGCCACCGAACCGGGCAAGGCCAAGAGGTAAAGACTTCGCTATACGAAACCACCGCTTTTCTGGTCGGCCAGCACATGGCACAGTATGCGGCCACAGGCACGCCGGCCCCACCTATGTCTCAACGCCTGTCGGCGTGGGCCGTGTACGACATCTTCGATACCGCCGACAACGACCAGGTGTTTATCGGTGTGGTCAGCGACACGCAGTGGCGCAAGTTCTGCGAGGCGTTCGGCTTCCAGGATTTCCGCGCTGACAGATCGCTCGACCAGAACGGCGAGCGCGTCAAGCAGCGTGACCGCATCATGGGTGTGCTCCGCGAGCACTTGCGTGGCTTCACCAAGAGCGAGTTAATGGCACGACTCGAAGCCACCGGCCTGCCCTTCGCGCCGATCGCAAAACCGCAGGATCTGCTCGACGATCCGCATTTGAACGCGGAGCACGGGCTGATTGACCTTACCCTGCCCGACGGCAGCAAAACCAGGCTGCCAGCACTGCCGATCGAGATGCACGGCCGACGCTTCGATGCCTACCGCGACCTGCCGCGCGAAGGTCAGCATTCACGCGACGTATTGCATGACGCTGGATTCAGCGATGCCGAGGTTGAACGTCTGGCCAGTGACGGCATCATCCGACTGCAGGACGCGGCGTGACCACACCGATCTCACTCTTCGACAAGCTGTGGGAGCAGCATGTCGTCGCCGACCTCGACGGCGAAGCCAGCCTTCTACACATTGACCGTATATTCCTGCATGAGCGCACCGGTAGCGTCGCATTGCAAACGCTTGAAGCTGATGGCCACCGCGTGCGCCACCCCGAATTGGCGTTCTGCACGATGGACCACATCGTCGACACCCTCCCCAACCGCAGTGACGAAACCCGCGTTCCCGGCGGAAAAGCATTCATCCAGACGACGCGCGACACCACGCGACGCGCGGGTATACGCCTGTACGACGTCAACGACCCGCAGCAAGGCATCGTTCACGTAATCTCGCCAGAGCAGGGCATCGTATTACCCGGTGCTACTGTAGTTTGCCCCGACAGCCATACCTGCACGCAAGGAGCACTCGGTGCACTTGCGTGGGGTATAGGATCATCGGACGCCGAGCACGCACTTGCCACGCAGACACTTCGCGTGCTAAAGCCACGTTCAATGCGCGTTAGCTTTGACGGCGCGCTGGCGCCGGCTGTAACGGCCAAGGACATGATTCTGTGGCTGATCGGTCGTTACACGACAAGCGGGGCGGCGGGACATGTGGTGGAGTTCGCTGGCTCAACGGTGCGCAACCTGACAGTTGAAGCGCGGCTGACACTGTGTAATATGGCGGTGGAGTTTTCTGCTTTCACCGGCATCATCGCGCCCGACAATGCCGTGTTTGAATACCTGCTTGGCCGCCCGTTCGCGCCGAAGGGCGCGCTGTGGGAGCGCGCCGTTGAGAGCTGGCGCACGTTGCGCACCGACGACGGCGCGACTTTTGATCGCGAGATTCTGGTCGAAAGCGGCATGATCGCCCCGATGGTGACTTGGGGCACAAGCCCGCAGCACACCACAGCAATCGACACGGCGGTGCCAGACCCGCAACTCGAAACTGACACTCATACGCGCTTGGCAATGGAACGCGCACTGGCCTATATGGACCTGAAGCCAGGCCAGCGGCTCGACACGGTGACGATCGACGCGGCCTTTATCGGTTCGTGTACCAACAGTCGCCTGTCAGACCTACGTGCAGCCGCACAACTGCTGCGCGGCCGCAGAGTTGCTGCGGGCGTCAAGGCGATCTGTGTGCCCGGTTCTACCCAAATTAAGCGTGATGCCGAGGCCGAGGGATTGGACCGTGTCTTCCAGGAGGCCGGCTTCGAATGGCGCGAGTCGGGCTGCTCGATGTGCTTCTTTGCGGGCGGCGAAAGCTTTGGCTTTCGCCAACGGGTGGCCAGTACCACCAACCGCAATTTCGAGAGTCGTCAGGGGCCGGAAACCCGCACGCATCTGGCCAGTCCGATCACGGTAGCAGCAAGCGCGGTGGCTGGCCGTCTAGCCGATCCGCGAAAACTGCTCGGCGGTTCGCATGGATAAATTCACCGTACATCGCGGCGTGGCGGTGCCACTGCTTCGCATCAATATCGACACCGATGCGATAATCCCTTCGCGGGAAATGAAGCACGTGTCCAAGACCGGCTTGGGCGACGGGCTGTTCGCCGGTTGGCGTTATTTAGAGCCCAATGGCCGCACGCCAAACCCCGAATTCGTACTCAACCAACCGCCATACGCGGGTGCATCAATCCTGCTTGCCGGCGCTAATTTCGGCTGCGGCTCGTCACGCGAGCATGCGGTATGGGCACTCAAGGAATACGGCTTTCGCGCCATCGTCGCGCCAACTTTTGGTGCGATCTTCTACAACAACTGCATCCGCAACGACCTGCTGCCCGTTGTGCTGCCTGAAGCTGCGATTCAACACCTATCCTGTGAGCCCGTTACGGGTTCGTTGACGATTGATCTCGAGCGCTGTGTGTTGGTGTCGCCCGGCGGCACCGAGTATCTCTTCGAAATCCAGGCTGCGCATCGCGAAATGTTGCTCGAAGGACTCGACCCGGTGGCACTGACATTGAAGCTGGAGGACCGCATCGCCGCCTTCCAGCAACGCGACCGCACGCAACGGCCGTGGATCTACCTCGATCAACCCAATACAGCCTCCCAAAACCCACTTGCATGATCAAAGCCAGCCAAACCTTGTTCGAGAAACTCTGGCTCGATCATCTAATCCGCACCGATGCCAACGGTAACGGATTGATTTACATTGACCGCCACCTGCTACATGAAGTCACCTCGCCGCAGGCATTCGAGGGACTGCGGCTGGCAGGACGTAAGGTATGGCGGATCGACGCCAACCTCGCCGTGCCAGATCATAACGTGCCAACAATCGATCGTCACCGCATCGTTGACCCTTTATCGCGCTTGCAGTTGGAGACGCTGGACGCCAACTGCGATACACTGGGGATCACGGAATTCAAGCTTGACGATCCACGCCAAGGCATCGTGCATGTTGTTGGCCCCGAGCAGGGCGCGACGCTGCCGGGCATGACGGTTGTCTGCGGCGACTCGCACACTAGCACTCACGGCGCCCTGGGCTGCCTGGCATTTGGCATTGGGACATCCGAGGTCGAACAGACGCTGGCGACGCAGACGCTGCTGCTAAAGAAGGCAAAGGCCATGCGCGTGCGTTTCGACGGCGCGCTCGGCGCGGACGTTTGCGCGAAGGACATGGCGCTAGCGCTGATCGGTCGTATAGGCACCGCGGGCGCGACTGGCCATGCGCTGGAGTTTGCCGGCAGCGCCGTACGTGCGCTATCGGTGGAGGGCCGCATGACCCTGTGCAACATGAGCATCGAGGCAGGTGGCCGCTCCGGCATGGTAGCGGTAGACGACTTGACACTGGCCTATGTCCAGGGCCGGCCATTCGCACCCCAAGGCGCCATGTGGGACGCGGCCTGTGCGTATTGGCGCACACTACATTCCGATGCCGATGCTGTCTTTGATGCCGACTTGGCTATTGACGCGAGTACCATCCGACCGCAGGTGACCTGGGGCACGTCACCGGAGATGGTAGTCGCGATCGACGGCCAAGTGCCCGATCCGGATGCCGAACCCAATCTGGTACGCCGGGCTGCGATGTGGCGCGCGCTCGACTACATGGGCCTGCAACCGGGCACCCGCATGACCGACATTGCAATAGACCGTGTTTTCATCGGCTCGTGCACCAACTCGCGCATCGAGGATCTGCGCGCTGCAGCCGCAGTCATCGCAGGACGCAGACGCGCGTCCCATGTACGCCAGGTACTAGTAGTGCCCGGTTCGGGGCTCGTCAAGCGCCAGGCAGAGGCCGAGGGGTTACATCGCATTTTCATTGACGCTGGTTTCGAGTGGCGCGAGCCCGGATGCTCAATGTGCGTGGGCATGAATGCCGATCAGCTCGAACCTGGCGAACGCTGCGCGTCGACCTCAAACCGCAACTTTGAAGGACGCCAGGGCCAAGGTGGACGTACCCATTTGTTAAGCCCGGCGCTGGCTGCCGCTGCGGCAGTCAGCGGTTGCCTGAGCGACATCAGGGGCTACGGGCGATGAAGAAGTTCGAGATCGAAGAAGGCATCGTGGCCCCGTTGGACCGGGCCAATGTGGATACCGACGCGATCCTTCCCAAGCAATTTCTGAAGTCGGTGCACCGTACTGGCTTCGGCCCAAACTTGTTCGACGAGTGGCGCTACCTTGACTCGTGGCGTGAAGAAGGCGATAACGCCGCGCGACGACCAAATCCGGAGTTTGTGCTCAACCGCCCCGAGTTCACAAATGCTCGCTTCTTACTGGCGCGCGAGAACTTCGGGTGCGGATCGAGCCGCGAGCACGCACCATGGGCATTGGTCGACTTCGGTCTGCGTGCGATTATTGCGCCGAGTTTCGCCGATATCTTTTTCTCTAATAGTTTCAAGAACGGCTTGCTCGCGATCTGTCTGACCAACGAGCACGTTGACTTACTGTTTGCGGTCGTGGCAGCGGCGCCTGGACTGCGGCTGGCTGTCGACCTGCCCGCGCAATGCGTGCGCACGCCAGACGGCCAAACTCTGCCATTCGAAATCGATGCGTTCCACAAAAATTGTCTGCTTAACGGGCTCGACGAGATCGGCCTTACCCTGGCGCACGCCGACAGCGTGCGCGCGTTCGAAGCACAGCGTCGGCGCGAGCGACCTTGGCTATTCCGCGACTGAGCTGCAGCCGCACCTGCCCAATTACGCGAAAACAATTCTCAACCCTGGATCACAAGCCGTGGAATCCCTGAATCAAGACTGGAACACGATCATCGTGCTGGTTTTTCTCCTCGGCCTTAAACACGGGTTCGATGCCGATCACCTGGCCACCATCGACGGCCTGACGCGCCGAAGCCTGCAACACAACGCGCGTCTGGCGGGTTGGTGTGGTACGTTGTTCTCGGTCGGACACGGAGCGGTGGTCATCGCCATCGCGGTCGGCACTTGCTTGCTCGCCCGCCACTGGGCTCCGCCGCAGTGGCTGCTGCTTTCGGGCGCGTGGATTTCGATCGGTTTCCTGTTGGCACTTGGGCTGCTCAACCTGCATGCTGTACTGAATACGCCCGCCGATCAGCCCGTGCAACTACAGAGCCTCAAAGGACGCGGGATGGGCCGGCTCACGCGAACCAGTCATCCGCTGGCCGTCCTGATCATTGGCGCATTGTTCGCGCTGTCATTCGACACAGTCAGCCTCGCGGCGCTTTTCGCATTGACCGCAGGCCGCTTCGATGGCGTGGCCGACGCGCTACTGCTCGCACTACTATTCATGCTAGGCATGCTGATTGCTGATGGTGCTAACGGGATGTGGATCGCGCGGCTTATCCGTCGCGCCAACGACACTGCCCGGATTGCATCGCGCGTGCTCGGCCTCGCGCTGGGCGGCATGAGTCTGCTGGTTGCGGCTTTCGGTATCGCCAAGCTGGTACTACCGAGCGTTGACGACTGGAGCGATGGAAAAGAACTCGCTTTGGGTTTGACATTTGTCGTGCTAATTGCGGGGAGCTATGTTGTGGCGATGCGCCTGGCGCGGATACGCGCAATATTGTCCCCGCGCAGCCGCTGATAATTCCATCACATTTAGTGTACCAACCCGCAATAACTTACAGGGAAACTGACAATGCGCATCACCAAAACTATCCTGGTAACTTCGATCGCGTCCATCGCGATGCCCTTCGAGTCCACCTCTGCGCAAACCGCGCCCGGGGCCGACAAGGTTGACGAGATCGTCGTTACGGCGCGCAGGGTGAGTGAAACGCTCTCCAGCGTTCCTGCTTCGATCACTGGCGATGGACTATCCAAGCGAGGCGACCCGACATGATCATAAATGAGAACCACCCATCTGATATCAAGTCATTGTTATTGGAGCTGTCGGCAATCCTGGGCGCGGATCAGGTGATGACCGACGAGGCGACTCGACGCCTATGCTCGACTGATCTTTACGTCGAGGGCAAATTATGTTGTGCGGTTATCCGCCCGTCGGATGCCACGAGACTTGCACAATCCGTTGGCTTAATTGCAGGCGCTGGAATAGCGGTCATCCCGCGTGGTGGCGGACTGACCTATGTATCGGGCTACACTCCGCCTGCGGAGCAATCTGTCATCATTGACGTGTCGGGACTGGATCGGATCATTGAGATCAACGAGACCGACATGTACGTGACTGTCGAGGCAGGCGTAACCTGGAAGACAATTTACGAAGCGCTTGCGCCGCGCGGCCTGCGTCTACCTTTCTTCGGCACCTTTTCGGGCGCGGGGGCGACAATAGGCGGTGGGTTGTCGAACGGCGCGATGTTTCTTGGCAGTGCACGCTATGGTTCGGCAGCGGAGATTGTGCTGGGACTTGAAGTCGCACTTTCCGATGGCACGCTGGTTCGTACGGGACAGGCGGGAATCGTTAATTCTGCCAAGCCTGCTTATCGTACCTATGGTCCTGACCTGACAGGATTGTTTGTGCACGACGCGGGCGCATTTGGGGTCAAAACGCGCGCTACGCTACGAGTTATTCGCACACCCCGCGAAATCGACTATCTTTCCTTCCTGCTGCCAACGGTGGAGGGTGCCGTCGAAACTCTCTCCGAGATTGGGCGAAATGATCTTACTGAGGAGATTTACGTCGTCGATCCCATTGTCACACGCCAGCGACTGGAAGAAGGGAATCTGCTCGCCGATGCCTCCTTGCTCCGGAAAGTGGTGACACAGGAGCGCGGCCTTCTACGCGGTCTGAAGTCAGGCTTTCAACTGGTCGCTGCAGGGCGCCACTTCCTCGATCAGGATCACTACTCAGTTCACCTAGTGTGTGCCGGACGCAGTCGCGCGGCGGTTGAAGCGGATGTCGCCGAATGCCGGCGCATTGCACTGGCGGCCGGTGGCTGGGCGATACCCAATTCGATCCCGAAGGCGACGCGGGCAATGGCATTTGCCGATCTCTCAGCAATACTGGGAACGCGCGGTGATCGGTGGATCGCATTGAACTGCAAAGTTGCTCATTCCGATGCCATCACTTTGATTCGAGGCACCGAAACTATTTTTGCGCAGCATCGCCCCGCAATGGATGCGGCGGGAGTGACAGTGACTTTGCTCCTATCCGCAATATCAAATCATGTATTCAGTTACGAATGCGTCTTCCGATGGCTCGACTCCTGGCTACCGCTCCACAAGGCAGCTCATCCAGCGCTTAATAGATTCATCGAACCGCAACCAAACCCAGCTGCTAGAGCTGTCATTGCCCAGGTAAGAAGTGCAGTCGTGAAGTATTTTTTTGATATTGGCGCGGCGTCCGCGCAGATCGGGCGAACCTACCCCTATTTCGAGGCGCTGGCACCTTCGACCCGGACACTCGTCGAAAGCCTCAAGCGTATTGTCGATCCGTTTAACAAGATGAATCCCGGTGCGTTGGGAATAAGCTGGCGACATGACAGTGACCAACAATGCTGATCAGTGGATCGCTATCCCATCACAGGGAATTTCTCATCAAATAAGAAACATGATGCAAAAAAAGCGAACACGCAATCATCAATTCTAATCAGCCAAGTAGAGAACCTGGCTGTTCTTGCAGTTCCCGTGTATGTCGTTGACCAGCGCTTTTACCACCTCACTGTTATCCCACTCTGCACCTTTGATTCGCTTGAAAACGGCGTGTATTTTCCAGGCAGCGGAGCCGGCTTGCCCACGCGGTCGTCTGCGGCGGCAGGCAGCGCAATCAAGCCCACGAGTATTGAATAAACCTTTTTATTCATTTTGTGTGCCACCACGGTGAGAAGGGTTGTGGCTATCAAATTCATAATAGTCGTCGCCCTGGTGGTGCTTATTTCTATTCAGATCAACGGGCGTGCGCTCGAAATTAGCGAAGTAAGAGCCGTGCTCGGCCTTGTAGGCATCAGCTCGTACCTTGAAATCGCGGAACGCCTTTATAAAAAACGTGAACATGGTGGCACCTCATCGGTAAGCTCAATAAAACGCATTCGTCGCAACAATGTTGACCTAATTATCCGCGGGCGCGAGACGCTTCACGTCGTCAATCAATTTATTCACGCCTGTACCATCTGCGATGGTATTGACAACACCTTTACTGTTCAACTCCACACGCTTGGTTTCCGGGTTGTATTCGAACTTCGAGGGTTGGGAGGCGCTTTGCCGCGTCATACCCTTCTCCACGCCGATACCGATATTACTATTGTCGTTCTTTATGCGCCCGCCTTCATCACCGATTGCCTGGCGCGCATTCGCAATCTCGGAAGCAGCGTTGGGCACAGAATTGCTCACTTTGGAACCAGGTGCAAACCCTGCCGCGCGCTGCCGGCCGCGCACCTCGGACATGAATCCACCAGCAGCCTCCGCCGGCGTCGAAATGTCGCCGGGGACGGTGGTTCCTTGGTAATCGGCTGCGGTAGTGCCTTGGTTGGAAACGTAAGAGCCGGGCGTCGGAAGTGGTTTACTTAGCCCGTCGCCAGGCGCAAGCCGGCCATTCACAAATCCGCCGTTTTGCAAAACGATGCCGGCGGCCTCGACAGCGTACTGGCGCATTTTGAGAGGGTCGCGTTCTTCGAGCTGTCCCCGATCCGCGAGGATCGGGACAATCGCGTTCGCCAAGTCGGTCTTGGCGATAGTGGACATCTCGCGCATCACCGAGGCCACTTGTTCCTGCTGGCGCGCGTCGGAATGTGACTTGGAAGCGGTACGTTCAGATTTGACGCCGCGTGCATAACTGGCATCGTAGCTCTTCGCAGCGTCCGTGGCATTGCCCTGTGCCCAGCGATAGGCATCGCTGGTGCTGAAATTCTTTATGTACGACATCCCTTCGCTAAGTTGTTTAGATTCGCGGGCTTTATTGGCGACCTGGTCAAGCGCGGACAGGGTCTCTTTGGATAAGTTGCTATTCTCGAATCTGAGGCTCCCATCGGCTCCAACCTTCATGCCAACACTGCCCATCGCGCCGACCTGTGCAGAAAATAGTGGGTTGTCGCCACCTGCTGCCGCTTTAACCCACCCCTCGCCTTTCCCATAGGCCTCGGCACTGACGCCGATAGCAGCCGCCATTTTTTGTGCCACTTCGGCGGAGACATTCTTCCCAAGTACATTTTGAATCTCGCGCGCGGTGTCGTTCACAAAACTCACTGCACTCGATTGTCCGCCCGTCGCCATGGAATTGCTGCCACCGCTCTGCTCTCCGCTCTTGCTGTGCTTATCGATGATGCTGATGGCCTGCAACGCAGAAGCAACACTCGATTCCGCGGCGGTTTGAGATTGCTGGGTCGCTACCGCTTGCGTGGCTTTTGCCGTTTCACCCATTGCTTCCGCATCTTTGGACGTGATGTCAATCGCGGTGCTGAGATTGCTCAGGTTCGACTTGTAGGCGACCAGCGAGGAGCCGGACGGTGTTATCTGAGAGGTAGAAGCACCGAACGCATTGCTGTCGGTCCTCATGCTGGGATCGGTCATGCCCGGATCAATTTTTGTTTGATCCATCGTCTGATTGCCCATGGAGATATTGCCGCTACCGGCGGCTTCCGTGGCGCGCGTCGCGGCGCCAAGGAAGGTGGCCGCGCCCAAACTTCCCAGCTTATTCATCCCGAAGACCAGTGCGGAGGCGAATAGCGGGATCGAGATGGCCATGTATCCAATGACCGCTTGATCGGAGATCGCGCCGCTATAAATGGAATTGGCGGTATCAAGCGTCAGCCCGGCTCCCCCGCCGAAATTAGCAGCCGCCTCCAATGTCCGCGCGCTGCTCATGGTCCCCATATAGTTCAGCACCGCATACAGCGGGGGCCACAGTTGCACCCAGATGAGCGCCAGGAAAAAGCTCTTGATCGCCGTAATCAGTGCGGGACCTTGCAAGGTCAAAAAGAAAATAAACATGATCGGGAAGACGGCATAAATGATTGCCTCGATCACGTTACGCAACATCGGCAGCGCCTGCTCGGCGAGTTTGCCCTGGCTCACAAAATTGGCATTGGTGCTGGCGACGGCTTGGGCCTGTGCGTTGGCGAGCATGACGGTCGCCGGATCGTTCATCTTCTGCCCGATCACATTGGCGGAGTCGCGCATGATATTGATCATCGCGTTCTGCCGCAACAGATCGGTGGCGGTCTGCGCGCCGGTGGCGATGCGATAGCGAAAATGCGATTGCTGGACCTGGTCATCAATCAGCGCGGTCGTCACTGATGCGGGATTTCTCAACGGATTCATTTCCAGCGCCAGCATCGAGCGCGCGCGATTGATCTCGGCCGGCAACTGGTTATTCAGGTAGGTGTAGGCGCTCTGGCAGGAGCCGATCGTGCTGGGGGCCGCTCCAAACGTCGTAAAACGCGCCGGGTTGGTGGTCCCCATCAATGCCCAGATATCAAGGCTGGTGGCGAAGGCATTGGGATTGATCGAATTGTCGGCCAGATCGTACATCGTGCAGTTGTAAACGAAATTCACCAGATCGGTTTTCAACTGCGGGCTGGCAATCGCCACCTGGCGCGAAGCGCTGATGACCTTGTTGCCGAACAGCAGGCCATTGTTTTGGTACTTCAGGGGATCGGGTAGCCCGAGCGGCTGCATAACGGTTTCATACGAGCGAGTCGCCCAGTCGCCGACCTTGCTGGTGAAGTGGCCAAACGCGGCCAAGCCTATCGGTACATTGCCCACCACGATGGGCGGGCTTCCATTGAGTTTGTCGATGAGCTGGACATTCACTTTCGGTACAAACATGAAAAAGTAAAGGGCGACGAACCCGGCAAACCAGCCCCAGCCGGTGAATTTTGCGGGATTGAACAAACCGGTAAAGAGTGCGACGAGCACACCGATCAGTGCGACTACCCGGATCAAGTCCATAAAGTCGCCGGTCTGCATGATCGCGGCAACGGCATTGAAAATGCCGTTGAGCGAATCCAGGTTGCCGTAGCAGTAAATCTCGAACATGGCCGGTCTCGCTTTCGAATGCCAATGCTTGCGGGTGTGCGCCTACTGAGGCTCATTAGCCCGCCAACTGCGGAGGGGGGGAAGGAGCGGCGGGGGGGCCGGGCCGCCGCCCCCACCCCCCCGCCCGCCGCCCCCCGGGGGGGGGGGGGGGGCGGCCGCCGGCGGGCCCCTCCCCCTCCTGGCGGAAAAGAGGGACGAGCGGGGGGGGGGAGCCCCGCGGCGGGGGGGGGGGAAAAGAGGGGGGGGGGGGGGGGGGCGGCGAGGGGGCCCCCCCCCCGGGGGGGGGGGGGGGGGGGGGGGGGGGGGGGGGGGCGGCGGGCCCCCCCCCCCCGCCGGGGGGGGGCCCCGGGGCGGGGGGGGGGGCGGGCCCCCCCCCCCCCGCCGCCACGCCGAGCGGGGGGGAGGGGGGGGGGGGGGGGGGGGGGGGGGGGGGGGCGCCGCCACCCCGCCGGGAGAGAAAGGGGTGGCGGGCCATCTGCGGCTAGATAAGCGGCTGTAATCGAGCGCCGTCTTCACCGAGGCCGGCGCATCACTCCAGAGTTGGCGCTCTAAATTCTGGATATGCGTGGAGACGGATTGAATCGCGGGCAGCTGCGTGAGGATGGCGTTTTTCTCGATGGAAATATCGGTGATCGCGCGCTTGACGTTCTCGGACAGCGTGGCCAATTTGTCCGCCTCCAGGCTGTTTCGGCCGCCTGGCGCATTCAGTGCGAGCAAGCCCACCCGCAATGTCCGACGCAGGAAGGTTTCGGCATAATCCAGCGCGATGAGATCCTTGTACGTCAGGATCAGACTTTCATCGATACCGGAATCCGGGCGCGAGTTGGCCACGGCCAGCATCTTATAAACCGGCAAACTGGTCTGGTTGATGAAACCAAGGTCCTGTGTGGTCGGTGCGGTGCGCGTTTTAATCTTGTTGGAGAGGCTGCGAAGGCGATCCTCCACCAAAGAGGAGAAGGGCTTTACCTGGCGTGTTACCACCACCGGATTGAGGCATTCCGCGTCACCATTGCAGAAATACACGGGAATGGGAATCGACGCCGCCGTGCCGCCGTTTTCCCCCAGCATGAAGTCACGGATCGAGGTAATCGTCGGCGCTTTATCTTCGACACTGGGGTTGGCGCCCACCGTGGTGGCGTTGCGAACGATATAAGTCCCGACGAGACTCATCACGAATTCTTTTTCATCCGTGGAAATGGTTGAAATCTTGCTCATGGCTTCCCACATGACGTTGCCACGTACCATGTTGGCCTGATGCTGAGTGGGATCACTGCTGGCAGCAGCGGTATTCATCACACCGGGGGCCTGGGTCGCGCAGTTATAGGTGCCCTCGGTGCGGTCGACGACGCTGCCGAGATATTGCGTAATGTTCGCGCAGCCGCTCATCATGGACGTGTCGTACTTGCCCCACACGCCGTTCACCAGGCTTTGCGCGGCCTGGCATGAATTGATATTGACGGCATTCATCTTCTGCAGCTTGTCCATCAGGTCTTTTAAGTTGACGCCAATGAGCGGAGAAATCGAATCGATGGCGAGCTGAAAGGCATAACCGGTCGCGTTCGCGCCGATGTTCTGCAACATCGCCGTGAACTGCGCCTTATTGATGAAACTGAACGAGCCGCCGAAGACATCGATGCCGCCGCAACCGGCCTTGAGCGATGGCAAGGCAATCGACGCCAGTTGATAGTTTTTGCCGGGCGTGCGCATCATCAGATTGCCGCCCGTCATGGTATTCATGGTCTGGCCGCGGAAAGCGCCGGGGCTCGTCACGTTGCCGACCGTGCCAAGGTCGTTGAACATCTGTTGCATCTCGGCATTCAAATCGCCAGCAGCGGCCGGCAGGGACCCTGCCGCCAAGCCGGCGCAAAGTGAGGCGGCAATGATTGTGCTATTCACGGGGGCTCCTTAAAAGCGGTTGCCGACTTTGACGCTGGTGAGTGTGTAGATGCGTTCATAGAGGTCGGTATCGGCGACGACACCGTAGCTGATCACTTGTTTCTCGCCGGTGCCGGGAATGGCAAGCACGACGGCGGGAACGGCGGAGATTTGCAATAGCTGCGAAGCGCCGTTATCCGGGGTCGGTATCGGAAACTCGGGGAGGCCGGGTCCATCGAGCGAGATGGGAAAAACGGTCATGCCGGTTTCCTGGGCAAAGCGTTTCAGCACCGGCGCAAACTTGTGGCAATAGGGGCAATCGCTGCGAAAGAAAAAATACAGGCCATGGGTTTTCGCCAGTGCCGCAACGGTTGCGCGCTGCTTCTTCTGCAGCTCGGCGTCGAAGGCCTCCAGACCGAATTGCGTGGTCGGCCTGCCGCGCATGGCGTAATCGAGGTTAGGGTCCGTCCATACGGTGCGCTGCCACGCGTCCGCGAATTTCGCGGCGGTGTTCATGGCCATCATTTGGTAGCTCATATACGCATGCATGTTGTCGGGCGTCGGATTCATGATCGCGACTTTGCGTAGCTCGTCGAGGTTCTTGTTCATCGCGTCATGCTGAATCACCTCGGCGCGTTTAGTAGCGTTAGCAGCATCGGGAGGCGTCGGCTTGGCTTTCGGCCTTGGAACAACGGCAGCGGGGTCGCGGTAGAAAAGCCAGCCCTTGCAATCGGTTTTCCAGTACGGACAATCGGCGGGCTCGTCTTCCAACGCCTGACCCCAGGCAGACGCAATTTGCGCGCTAAAGGTAACGGCAACCAACAGTTGCACGATGCATTTCATTTGCCGGACCTCATCGGAAAATCGCCGTGTGCGCAGTAGCTAATTTCATAGACCAGTTTTTGGTCCTCGGCTTTTGGTTGGGCTCGTAAACCCGATCCTGTCGGGTCGTGACTTCCAGGCGCTTGCATCCCGCTTGAGGCAGTGCGCGGATAGCCCTCACGTCAATCAGGACCGGCGCATCGGTTCTGAAATGCTGGCGCATTAGTTCCGCGGCCTGCCCGGCAAAGACGCCGTGGGCCTCACCATCGATCGCGGCCTTGGTGAGCAGCGGTTTCATAAAAAGCTCGCTTCCCCCATCGACCGGCATGCGAGCTTGTTGCGCGCTCAACGCGAGCGGCGCCAGCAGCAGAAGCCAGGCAATCGCAGCCCTCAACATTTTCCCGCCACTTTGCAGGCAATCGTCGCTGAGGTGCGCGCGGTATTGGGCCCATTCTCGCCGGCTACGTCATACCGCAAGGTTTCATAAAACTCCTTCAGGTCCATCGCCGCGAAATTGAGCGATTGCAACTGGCTGGGCGTAAAACCGCCGCAATCCGGGTTCTTGGCGTCGCCCCAGCCACGGCCCAGTTGTGGCCTGCCCTGCTCGTTGATAATGCGTGCGAGCAAGGAATTGAAACAGCAATAGGTATGGGTTCTTTCCAGGCAAGCGCCGAACAGAAGTTTTTTCGAACAGGCCTCACCGATATCGTGGCAAAGGCGCTGGTCTTTTTTGAGCGCCGTGAATTTTTCCTTCTCCTCGCAACTCATGATTCCGGAATATTGGATGGCGAGAATCGCAATCGTCCAGGGGCGGGGACCAGCGAAACCAAAAGTTGGAACGCAAGTCGCCTGGATCACCCGGCAAGTGCTGAGCTGCTACCAGAGCCGAACATCGATGAGAACCCGCCCACCACCCAATTGGGCGCATCCGATACAAACAGGGCGTCGAAGGTGTAGCTCGATGTCGCCGCTTTGCTGACGGTACCGACGGCTGCCAACGCAAGGCTCAGATTGGTGAACAGCCCGAATTTGGTGCCGGCCTTGTTGCAGCAATCGACCAGGCCAAACAATTTTTTCACGCAACGGTTATCGAAGCCCTTGAACACCGTGAGCGTGGCCGGGTCCAGGTAGCGCCCGGCCTCGCGGCCCGCTTCCAGCATCGTGACCGCTTCTCGCAAAGTCCGAATCCGGCGGATGGCCGGTGTCCCAGCATTGCCCGTTGGTGCAATAGCTTTGGCTGCCGCAGTTGGTGACTTGGCTGGTGGTCGCGTCCTGAATGCGGCACTGGAACGTATGTTCCCGGTGCAGGCAAACATTCGCGATGTCCTTGTCGTACTCGACGCAGGCGGGAGAGCCAGGCTCTTCAATGCAGGCGCCGAACTTGGGTTGATTGCAATCGCTTCGCGGATCGTTGTTCACGCAACTGAACGTGTTCGTATAGTTCCAGCAAGCGCGTGTGACCGGCTGAAAATTGATCAATCGGGTCTCAAAGGGCTCCGCACAAGTGCTGGTGGTTCGCTCACATTTATTCACGATGCCGAGGCTACCAACGGTGGCCGGGAGTGAATTGTCACCATCCGGCAATAGCATGCCGGGGGGAACGCGAACTTCATTTGAAAAACATTGGTTATCCCAATTGTCGGATTCCTGAATCGTAACGGTCGCCGGCACATCAACGATTGGGCCAAGTGTGACGATCTGCGTGGCAGGATAAGGATCGCCGGTTACGGGATAGCAGATGCCCACCATCGCGAAATACGTGTCGTCGCCGTTGCATACATTGGTGACGACGTTCGTTTGCGTCTTGCACGTCCAATCCGGTGCGGAGAGTGAGCCCGATCCCGGCACCGGTGTCGGCCCTTCGATTGCGTTGGCGGGGCACGTGGGGGAATAGCTGACCTGCACGTCGAGCCGTTTGTTGCAAGGCGTGTTGAGCTCACGCTTCAAATAGTCGTTGCAGGTCTGGAAATCGTAACGCGCAAGCTGTCCCGCTACCGTTTGTGGGGCGCATGCGCTGTAATTCCCGGAGACGGCGGCGCCATAGGCACCAGGATTGTTGGCGATGTTGTTTCCGCCGATGACGATGGGGCTGCTACTACTGATGCCGGCATTCGGATGCTGACTCGGATTGGTTTGGCTGAAATTCACCGCAGCGCAAGATTGCCCGTTGTAGGTGGCATTCGGCGGGGCGTTGCGACAGGCGGCGATCATGGCAGCGGTGGGTGCGCTCAAATTCGACGCGCCGAAGTAGGCGCTGTTCGCATCGCTGCTTGTATAGTTCGGCACGGTGCTCGATGCCGTGCCGGTGTTGATCTTGTTTTTGGTGGTGGCATTGTTGGCCTGGCCGAAGGCCTTGGCCTGGTTGTGGGCCGCATTCATGTCCGGGGTCTGCGCGTGTGTTTTGCCTGCGGCCATGAACAACACGACCAGCATTGCAAACCCCATGGCGTGCCAGGACCGCTTCCAGATCGCGGCAATCCCGCAGACGAAAGCGCAACAGCCCAACGCAAACAAGGCGCGTTCGTTCAAAGGGGACCCTAAGCTTATTCAGAAAGTACGTTCCCTGAGGACTCAAGGCAGGCTTACGCTCAATGATCGCCTGAACCGCATAGTCCAAGGTGACGTCGCCCGCCACCAGGCCGTAGTCGACGCTTTTGCGGCACGTGGCATCTTTACATCCGCCCACCATTGCGCCCGGCTTGGCGAGCGCTACGGCCGGTACGGCGGTTACACCCATGCTGGCGTATAGCGAAGGATCGATTTGCCAAGCGACCTTGCGTGTGCCGATCAGCGCTTGTGCCTTCTTCGCGGTTTTCAGCATCGAATTTTCGTGTAGACCGCGCAATACCAGGACGGCGCCGGCGCGCTCGGCCTGGGTCAGAATGCGCTCGAAGGACGCCGGGGGAATGGTGAAAGAGACGAACACGAATAAATCACCCTGCGAAAGTGCGGCCACACTGCCGCGCTGCATTTGTTGGTACCTGTCCGCGATGTTGCCGATATCGACGTTGGGGGCACGCGCGGCAGGAACTACCGGAAAGCTCGGCGCCGGCGCGTTCTGCAGTTCCTTCGCGGTCGGGAACTTCGGTACCGGGGCATTCCGGATCTCGGCATCCGTCGGCAAGATCGGTTGCGCGGCGAAGGCATGCGCCGTCCACCAGAGTGCCGCAAAAGTTAGCGCGCTAATAGAACGTGACACAGCAATTGTTCTTTCTGAAAATTTGGTAGACGAAGTCCTCGCCTTTGTAAGGGAACTCGCGCCCGGCGCCCCATAGGACGTTGGTTCGTCCGATCGGCTGGCAGCATTGGCCGGCGATCTTCGCGGTCTGTGGAATCGGATACACCATCTCGAATTTGTATTGCTGCCGGTTCATGATCGGCTCAGGCCAAGAATGCGGATCGCACATGGCGGCCGGGCCGTAAGTGGCCCGGGTGATAAACATGCGATGCATTTTCGCGGCCAGGCGCTCCGCGATCAGGGTCGAGGCCATCACGCCGCCTTGGTGTTGCGCAACGTGGCCGGTAAAGGGGTAAAGGCTGCCTTGGCAACCGGCGCACCAGAATAGTGGCGCCAGCGGCATGGAGATCGTTGCCGCCACACAGTCGGCGCCGCACACGGCAGTCGAAACAGGGTTGGCGAAAAGGATCGCTTCGGGCGAAAGGATCGACGATAGTTCGTCGTCATTCCACAGCGGATCAATTTCGGTGAGATAGGCAATATCGAAAGGCGCCTTCTCGACGCACGAGAACTCCAATATCGCTTCCAGCCAACTGAGGATCGGATTCACGTACCAATGCGCCTGATAAAAACTGTTGCGTAGCGTGTTCTCCGCACGCCCGACATCGCCCTTCGGGCGAGTCATGCCGCCGCCGATCTCGATGCCCCCCAATCCTGCGAGACAAAATGGGGTGCGCGTCACATCGACCATGCGCGCGGGTTCCCAAAACCCGATGGCAACACCGATTTTGGGCGGGTAGCCCGGACAAACGCAGATGGGACTGCCGAAGTTGGAATACATCTCATCTTGGGAAAGTGTGACCAACGGTACGCTGCCGATTGAGAAGGGGAATAGGCAGGACCAGCAAATGTCGGTGATGGGATTGGGAAACGCACCCTGGCAACCCGCCGCGTGCGCGCGAGGAGCGACGGCAAGCCCGATTAGCGCGCAAAGCAGAAAAACGACCCTTCTCATAGCAACACCTCATCGATGCGCAGGCGCTTGCCTTCCTGGTTCACGACAGTGGGAACACGCGTGACACCGAGTTTCGACGTGATTGCGCCGTTCTGATCGAAATAGATCGGCACTTTCCATTCGCGCATCAGTTTCATGTAGGAGCCGGCGACCAGAATGGGTGTGACGCGCTCGCCTTTTTCATCGATCACGCGTTTCGCATAGGCGGCCTGCGCCGGGTCGCGTGCGTCAAAGAAAAGTAGTGTCTTGGTCATGGCGCGGGTGTCGAGCGGATTGATTTGCGTGCCGGCCGCGATCAAGACGTTGTTCTTGTCGTCATAGACGTTCGCCGGAACCGTGAACGTCGGATCGAAATAAAAGGTGCGCGCGGCAATAGCCGCGGTGAAGCCCGGCAACGGTTTCGGATTTTCGATCTGCTGCTTGACGCGCTCCTGGGCGGCGCGCTTTTCTTTCTCGAACTCGCCCGCCGCTTCTTTCTCCTTCAACGTTTTATGGATGACGGCAAGCAGATCTTCCTCCGCGATGGGATACGTGGGACCCAGCGTGCCCAAGTGCTCGGCATTGGCCGCGATTGCGACCGTAGCCGCCATCGCGAGCACCACGCGAAAGACGCTAGTAGATGACATGCGCGCGGCCAATGAGCTGCTTCACGTTGATCAGGCCGGTCAAGGCGTAGCGCGAGTCGAGGCTGTCTTTGTGGTCGGACTGGACGTACAGGTAGCCTTCGGGAATCTTCCCGGGGGCAATGATGTCGAGCGGCTTGCCGGCACGCGAGGTTTCTTTGGCCGTGCCCACCAGTCTGCCGTTGACGAATACCTCGCGGCCTTGCACGGAAATTTCATCACCGGCAACGCCGGCCACGCGCTTCAGGAACATCGTGCCGGGGGCGTAGGGGCCGCCGCCATGCCAGTAGAAGGCGGTGATGTCGCCTTTGCTTGGCGCTCGGCCGCGCTCGATAACGTAATAGTCCCCCGGCAGGCTGTAAGTCACATTGGCCCCCAGCATGTAGAACTGATGCAAGACCAGAAGTGTTGCCACGGGCAGTGCGTACCAGAACCAGTGCCGACGCATATGCGCATCCCAGCGCACGAACGATACGCGGGCGCGGCTGTAATAGGCTTCAAGGAAATTCATGGGTAAGGCCGTCATGGGGATTTGGTGGCAAGCCGCGCCTTCAGCTCGTCGGTGTAGTCCTTGATGCCGTTGCTTGCGACCACCGCGGACCGGTTTAGCAAGACACAGCCGCACTCGGTGGGCAACTGTTTCAACGCGGCATCCAGTCGCTTGCCGAAGTCCTGGGCGAGATCGACCGCCCTCGCCCGCTCCGCCTCACTTGAGTTGGGCTTCAGAATGAGCGCGCTGAATTCCTTCTCCTTCTCCTTGTAGATGTCGAGGACATCGACCACGGCATAACGTACGGCGCCGCGCGCGCTGAGCCAATTGTTGCCGGCAATCAGTGCCGCCGATATCAGCACCGCGACGGCGACCACCATCACGTTTTTCATTTCCATGCCGTGTTCCGTGTCCGCAGCACATCCTCGGTCGCTTCGTCTAGCGTCATGCCGCGCTGCTTGCGGCTCTTGAGTGCGGTGAAGTCTTCGGCCTTGGAACTGAATTGCAGCAGCGTGTAGGGGTCGATGTAGCAGCGCATCACCGCTTTTACGCCGGGGCCGCTGACGAGCACTTCGGAGAACACGCCCTCCTCCGTGCGCAGACCTTGCAGGGCACGCAGGAAGCCCGGATCATCGGCGTAAATGCCTTTGCCTTTGATGACTTCGAGGGCTTCTGCTTTTTGTCGCAGATAGCAGCGCCAATCGCTGTTTTTGAGTGCCGATTGCGCGGCAGGCGACAAGTCGTAGTCGGTGATGTTCTGTGTCGCCGTCACGAAAGCGCCGCCGTATTTACGCGCCCGGCGGTAGCCGGCGTCGATGAACTTGGCGGACGCGGAAGATTCCACACCCTGGTCGCCGGATACCGTGCCCAGCAAGTCCCATGCTTCATCGAGAATGACGAGCTTCCGCTGGTCGCGCGGGCTCAAATACATGTCGTAGGTAATCCGGTACATCATGATGAACAGGATCACCGCGCGCAGGTCTTTCTTGGAGTTAAGTTCTTCCAGCTCGAGGACGGTGAAAAAGTTGTCGAAGCGGATATTGGCGTCACCTTCGAAGTAGCGGCCGTAGGCGCCGTCGCGCGTGTAGTTGAAAAGCAGTGTGGCAAGGTCGCGGATACGCTGGTCCGGCTGTGTGTTCTCGTCGGCGTCGATGCGCCCGGTCTTGAGCAGCTCGTACAGATCGGTGATGGTGGCTTGGTTGCCCTTCTCGTTCCACACTCGCATGATGGCCGGCGCAAGATTCGCATAGCTCAGGTTATCGAGGTCTTTTTTCGGGCTCATCATCTGGGCGATAAGCGGCTGCAGCAGTTCCATTTCCTCCTTGATATCGACCACGAAGGTGAACGGATTGAGTTTGATGTCCTTCTCCGGCGTGAACTCGATGAAATCGCCGTTGAACGATTCGCACAAGTTTTCGTAGGAACGGCCGATGTCGATAATCCACACGCGCCCGCCGATGGACGCGTAACTGGAGGCCACATCGTTAACGAACACCGACTTCCCGGAACCGGACGCGCCGGCAACGGCGACGTTGAAGTTACCGGCCTTGTTGTCGAAGAAATCGAAGGTCGTGATCTGGCCGCGCCGTCCGGCGAGAATCATGGTCGGCGTCTCAGTCCCACTCCATTCGCCCATCAGCGGGGCCAGGTGCACCGCGTTGGATGACAACTTGGTGCTGGTGAGCTTGAACGACTCCAGGTCCTTGTAGAAATCCGTGGACAGCGCCATGGGGACATGCGATAGCAGGCCCGGGAGCTGCACCCGTTCCGTCAAATTGATATCAAAGCCCTTGGATGCCCAAATCGAGCGCGCCACCTGTTCCTCGCGCTGCAGGGTGTCGTTGGTCGCAAACAGCGCCAGGCTGTGGTACATATCGACCAGCGTTTCGCCCCGGTCGATGGCTTTCAACGCGAGATCCCAATCCTGCTTTTGCTGCTGCATCTGCGGCATGTATTTCGCCATCTTGGACTCGGCGTTTTGCGTGGCGCGCGCTTGCCGCAATTGCGCTTCATTGGTCACCGCGTCGCGATTCTTGAAGTAAACCCCCATCGTGATCATGAACGGACAGCCGTATTGCAATGCGCCCTGAAACAGGTCGCCGATCAGGCCCGACATCTGCCACAGTGCGAACACCCTCGGGTAGGTCTTGACGGAGTAATTGCGCAGCGCGACATGCTCGGCAAGGCTTTCTTTCCAAAACACGATCTTGTCCGGGCGGATCGACGTGTGGGTATCGCGGTCAATGATCTGATCGCGAATATCCTTGTATTCGTCGTATTCGATCCATACGCCATCCTCGAACATGCGCTGCGGGTTAAGCAAGTCCGCGTTCCAGTTGATCAGATCGTCGGGATTCCACTGACGGCTGGGAAAGCCGGCGGCGCGCAAGGTCGAGCGCATGCCGATGCGCATCATCTTGAGTTCCTTGATGAGCGCCAGGTTGTCGACGTTGCCGGGTACCACGTAACTGATGATGCAACGGTAGACCCGAACCAAGCTGCCCACGGTGGGTGCTAACGGCTCGCGCGCGGCCTTCTTCAGATAGTCCACGCGACGGCGCACCATGGCGCGGTAGGGATTCACATTGCGCTCCGGTCGGCCATAGGTGCTGCTGTAGCCTTCGTCGCGCTTGTCGGCAATGCGGCGAGCCCCGTAGGCACGCGCCGTGTGACTGATGCGCGGGCTGGCGAGGAGGCTCACTTGCACGCCGGTCGCATCGGGATTGTGCGCGTACAAAGCACTGAGGATCTGAGCCATATCGCCGTCCGCGCCGGTTTGCGGCGAAACCTCGACCACGAAGCCGATGGAATCGACATTGATAAAAATCTCGTCATCCTCTTTCCACGATGAGTACGGCAACCAGCTGGCGAGTTGGGACGCGCTGAATTCATCCGGGTCGATACTGGATTTCTTGGTCGGGCGCGCCTGGCTTTTAACCTGGTCCGTCCAACCTCGAAACCGATCAACGAAGCGCTCGAACGAATAGCCCTCATTCGTCGCGTCGGTCATTGTTTGCCCTCGGTCACGACGGCCGGGAATGTCGGCGCATTGGCGCTGCTCTGCTGCGACGCCGGCTGCGGAGCGACTTCCGACAGGGGAGCGTTTTTCAACGTGGCGGGCGCGAACTCGGGGCGGATGTTGCGCCGATTGTGTTCGATCACCCAGCGACCGGGATCAACGGTGAGGTAGACGTACATTTGGTCGTGCAAGTCGCCGTCGGAGTCTTCCCACGGCGCAATCCACAAGCGCAAGACGCGCGGTGCGGAACGCAGCGCGGTACCCGTGTTCGCAATCGTCCGGCGCTTGATGCCCGCGTCTTGCATAGACGCGGCAACCGCTTCCGGCGAAGCCGCCGGCTTTGTTCCCGCCTCAGCGGATGTTTGTGAAACCAATCCGGGTAGATTCCCGGAAAGCGAATTCATGTAAGCGCCTGAAGCCGACATGCAAGGCACGCCCTCGGGCGCCTGGCACTTAAACTTGGCGTCGGAATCGAGCCCTGTGCCGATCGACGCACAACCGGAAAGCGCGGATACAAGGACAGCAGAAAAAATGACGAGTCTCATGGCTTACTTACTCTTTCGTGGTGAGAAACGCGTCGATCTGCGCGGCGCTGGCAGCGCCGGGCAGCACGCGGCCGTACTGGTTGATCAAGGTCGGCGTCCCGGTAACGCCAAGACGTCCCGCCAGGGCAATATTTCGCTGAATGGGATTGGGACACGTCAACGCCGCCGGCGTGGTCCCGCCGGCAAGTAGGCGTGCCCACGACTTGGCTGGGTCGGGAGAACACCACACGCTGACCGCGCGCGGCGCGCTATCCGGATTCAGGAGCACGAAGGGGAACGTGTAGAGCGTCACATCGGCTAGCTTCGCAAGCTCACTCTCAAGCTTGCGACAATAGCTGCAGTCAGGATCGCTAAAAATCGCCAGGCTGCGCGAGCCCGCGCCGCGGACGACTTTGATTGCGTCGGCGAGAGGCAAATCGCTGAAGGCCACACGGGTCGTTTGGCGCACGACATCAGTCGTTAAGTCCTGCTGATTGCTCATGTCGAACAAGTGGCCGAAAAAGAAGTAGCGCCCGGTCGCTTCGACATACATCACGTTTTTGCCGGCGACGACCTCGAACACACCCGGCACCGGTGTGGGCTTGATCGTCTCGAATGAAGTAGCCGGGTAGAGCTTGGCCAGGGTCGCGGCAATGGGTGGGGTGTTTTCGGCGCCGGCTGCCGTTAGCGCGCTAACGGCCAACGCAACGCCGGCTGCGACGCGCTTAATCATCGACTCCCCCGCGCATTGAATTGCGGCTACGCTGGGCCAGCGCCGGGTAGTCATCGTCGGCGTTGGTCCCCGCAACATCATCGAATAATCCATCAAGGCTCACGCCCTTTTGCAAAACAATCTCGACCACGCGGCTGCTATCGATCTCGATCACGGGAAACATTTTTTCCGCCAACGAAATGTAGTAATTCGACAGGCGGTCCAGCGCGCGGCCGACGCCAAGACCCAAGCCGGCTTTGGCCGCGTCGGCACCTTGAACGGTGGAGGTGGAGCCAAGAGGCGAAACCGAATAGGTCGTCGCACTCTGCTGCAAGGCGCTGCCGATGCCGCTGGCCACCCCGGCCAGCAAGGCGTTCGCAAGGACCTGGCCCTGTTTGGAGATGAGCTTGCCGCGCAAGCCGGCTTTACCGTCTTCACCGAGAACCCAGCCCTTGAGCGGCACGTCGATGGTATTGCCGTTCTTGGCGATACAAGACATCGATTCCGTGCGAATCATCGCGCGCTCGCTGCTCAAATCGCCATAGCCGGCGGCAACGACAAAACAATCCTTGATCTTCCCGCGGAACTTGTTCGGCAACACGGCGTGATCCATCACGCGCAGCAATACGGGGTGCGGATTCGACTGCGCTTGCCCGCCCGTGGGCGCATCAAGCCCGCCGAGCAAAACAGAACGCCCGAAGGAACCGGATGGAATGTAGTTCGAGATGTTATGGATTTCCTTCTTCGGCTGTGCGCTGTTCCCCTCGATGGCGGCTTGCGCGCCAGGCGGGAGCTGGCCCGTCTGCGCGTTTGAGTTGGTCGCGCGCGGGGTCAGATCGACTGTGAATATCGGGGTGGTTTTCTCGGCGGCTACGGCCTGGGTGCCGGTGACGGCTGTTGGCAGTGCCGTTACCCCGCCCACAGGCGTGCGTGCCGCACCGAAGATTTGTTGCGCGGAGTTCACACCTTGGGGCGCCTTGGGGTGAACTTGAGGCGCTCCCTGCGGCTGCCCTGGATACTGCGCCTGGGGCGGTGGGAGCGTGGAGTCCGGGGGCAGGCCAGGATAGGCGCTTGCGGGAAGCGGCGCGCCGGCTGCGGACGAAGACAACGCCGTCGCACCGGCATTGCCTTTGACTTGGTTGAGCGCGTCGCTCAACTCCTTAACCTGCTTTTTCAGGGTGGCGATGTCGGCCCCTGCGGAGCCTATCCACGAATCCTGCGGACTCACCTGCGAGCCGGGTGTCACTATTTTCTCGATCGGCTTGGAAGCGGGCGCGGTTAGTGGCGTCGTGCCGGTGAACAGCACGCCGAGAAAGGACACCGCGAGCACGCCAATGGCGATCGTGCCAAGCCAGAACCATTGTTTGCGTTTGACCGCGGCGGGATCATCGATCTTGCCGGCCGGCGACGGGTTATCACTCATTGCGGCCCCTCTCGCGCACGATGAAGACGTTGGTGGCCTCAAAGGGCGCGAGAGTGAGCTGCTCGACCGAAGCGGCGACCACTCCCTCCTTGTAGAACTCCTGTTCTTCGAGAACCATTTGCCGATTCGTGAGGTTCGTCATGACGTAGTGATCGGCAACCAGGCCTGCGCCCATCAATTGCCGGCGCAACGTGAAGCGGGTTTCCGCCCACAGCGGAACGTTGCGCGCGACCTCGCGAACCTCATACTCCGGCGGCGGGGTATCCGCCGTGGCGGCGATCAACAGATTCTTGATCGACCTCACGTAAGCGCTGCTTTTCACGGGGCGCGCAGCGACGGCGCGTTGCGCGCTCGCCTTTTCCCGAATGATGATGCTGTCCGAGGGAATATCGACCGGAACAGCTAACATCGGAAAGGACGCGTTATCGGTCACCACAAAGAAGTTGATGGGCCTCGATCCGGTGCCCAGGGGCTTGACGAACACCTCGCCTTTATCCTGGTCCGCTTCAACAAAAAGTTCAGTGGGGTTATGGCGTAGCTTGTTGATGCGGCCCCCGTCGACTTTGATGAGCGTCATTTCCCGCTGCGATAAATTGACCGGGACGGCTTTGCCGTCCACGGCGTCTACATACTGCGCGGCCAAGGTGTGGCCGCTTGCAATAAGCGCGAGTGCGGCCAGGGTGTAAGGAAAAACACGAATCATGGGAGTCCTTAGTTGCGTGATGTACCGCTCACAGCGGCAGACTTGAGCGGCATGGGTTTGAACGGGTCGTCGGGGTTCGCCTCCGTGAACGGCTTCACGCAGATTTTTCCGCCGCGATATTCAAACTCGGCCAGGAAGGTTTTATTGACGTTGGATACCTGGGTGGTATTGACCATCGTCAGCAGGGACCCGGCCAGGGCCACCCGCAGCGTGGCTTCGTCCACGGTGATTGAACGCGGCAGGAATAGCTGTGAGGCGTTGTCGCGCCGGATGCGCTCGGCGGTAGAGCGCCCTTCCAGTTCGAAGGCCCCGTAGCTGCCCGGGCAAACATAGGTGAGCAACACCTTGTTCTGGTAATCGACGGTCGATGGCGCAACATTCAAACTCAGATAACCCGCGAAAGCGGCCATCTGCTCCAGATAATCACCACTGACCTTTTCGTTATCAACCCAGAAGGTCTTGTTGATCGTCGGTGGAACGATCACCGTCCGCTCGTGGCCGATCATCTTTAGAAACGCCATCGCGAAGACGATGTTGGCGACACACGACACCAGCAAACAAAATGAGGTGAAAGCAATGGTGGCGCGCGAAGCGTCCAGATTCTGTTTCAGAAAAAGAAATTTCAACCCAGCATCTCCCGAATGTACGACGGGGGAACCCGTCTCAATTTACCCACGGGCAGGTGCCAGTAGATCCAATGGATGGCATACGCCGGATGCTTACCGGATTTCAAGCGGCTCCATCCATACCCCGCGAACATTCCCGCAATCAATCCCAACGTGATCGACCCGGCGGCCGTCCCGAAAACAAAACACGTCCCGAATATCACGCCAACGTCGAGATCCCAAAAGAACAGCTTCGGAAAATCGTTGAGCCTGCGCGGAATTTCATGCGTGTCGTTATCGTTCATGCCGCCTCCGGTCTATTGGGTTCAGATGGTGGCCGCGAGCATCGAATTGAGCACGCCGGGGATGATCAGGATGAAAATCGCGAACAGGATTCCGCCCAATGCGATCAAGCCGTTTTGCTTGAATGCCCCGTAGCCAACACCAATGATGAAAGCAGCCAGTGCGATGGTCCGTCCGAGATAGCCGCCGATCCAGCCCGTCAACAGATCAAAAATGGGCTTGAATTCCGTTCCCGTGGTACCGGCCACTGCCGCGCCGGCAAACAATGTAAAAAACAAGACCATCCACATTCCACGCAGCGACAAACCCGTGCTGCGTGCGTTCAGAGTCAATCCAGTATTCATTGAGGTTTCCTTTTCGGTAAGGTGGTACACACTGCGAGAGGCGGTCCCCACGCAGATTCAATTGAGGCCTTCGCCTCCGTTGAATTGGGCCGCATGGGCCGGCCTTGCGACGTGGCCCGCATCAATTTCCACATACGCGCGGTTGTTCGCGGCGTCCGTGGACGCGCCGACCCAGCAGCAATCGGTGCGATAAAAGGCCCGAACCTGGGCGGGGCGTACTCCCAAATTCAGCAGGGCTTGCCTAACCTCGACGGCGCGCGCCCGCGCGCGCTCCGTACGCGCCGCGGCGTTGCCACTCTGCGCGGCGTATCCCGTTACGGTGATGGCGAGGGCATGCCTGATATCGGCCTCGAACTCGCGCAACAGGATTGTCGCGGCGTCATCCAGGCGCACCGCGTCAGGGTTGAAAACAAGGGTGAAGCCATTGCCGGACGTCGTCCGTGCAGCGGCAGGGACCACCTTCTCGGGAGAAATCTGCGGGCCGCTCAGCGAATCGACTGGCGACAAAGCCGCGTTATTCGATGAGGCCGGCGGCGAGGTCGGCGCGACCTGCGATAGCTGAGCATCAACAGGTGTTTTCAGCGTGGGTGCAAGGCAATCGCTGGCACATAAAAAAAACCCCCCTCCTTCGCGTGATGGTTTCTGCCGCACGCCAAGGTTCTTGGCGCCCACACCGGGCTCAGGACTAGGAGCGAGGGGAACACTCGAGCAGCTCGTCATGAGAAGGGCAATCAGGATCGCGGAACGAGAGCTTGAATTCATGAGCGCCCTTGCATGCCGGGATTTGGCGCTGGGTAAATGATTCGATGAATCGCGCGTGCGTAGCGCGCGCGCTTTTGTTCATTTTTCGCGTTGTATGCGCCCACCGCGCGCCAATTGAACCCGAGCCTCTTGAAGTTCTGCGCAAGCATCCAAGCGCCGACGTGGACGGAGGTGCAGCCATCGTGTAAGTGCCGCTCGGTAATGCCGAATTGGAGAAGCGTAGGAAGCCACTTGCTGTTGATTTGCATCAGGCCGATGTCGACGCTGCCATCGGCATTTGGCGCGCTAACGGCGTCCGGATTGAGCGCGCTCTCATGCTTGGCGATCGCGTACAAAAGCGCTGGCGATACCTGGTAACGCGCGGCGGCCTCGTGCCAGCACGAAGCCCGCACCGGTGACGCAACCACAGAGAGCACTAACGCGCTCATGACAATACATAAAGGCGTTTGCAATGCAGATGGCAAGCGTGAGCCGTGTCCAGTGGGGTTTGAATCTGAACGGACGGCTGCCAATGATTTGTAGCACGGCGAGTGATACGGAAGATCAAATCCCGACCGGGACACGAAAGTGTGGTGTTCCAAAATTTCTTGCCGCCCTAACTGTTGTTTTTTTGTTTTTTGCAATGACCGGCGTCAATATGAACATTGTTAATGGTATCTTCAACACCTTTTTAGTGGAGCCACTAACGTGTGCAACGGCCCGCCTCATCAAAACCCGGTTTCGCTCGGGGATTGCTTGGCCGGCGACGCGTTGCACACATTTGTGGGCAGTCACCGCCGGCTAGTTCGATGCGCACGAGGGCACGAGAAGCCGACTCAAACCCACCTGCGCGGGTGGGGCGAGAGTCTCCGGGATATTTAGATTCGCGGTGCGCGGGATCGCCTTGCACTGCTTTTGCTGAATGGATTGCTTTGCACCACCAACAACAACAATCACAACAAGGGACTAACCATGGGACTCAGAGTTTTGGTAGTGGACGATTACGGTCTGATCAGAGATTCGCTGTCCACGATTATTGGGTTAATACAAAAAGAATCCGTCGTCGACACCGCTGGAACAAAAGCGGAGGCCATACGGCTGATTGGAGAACAACGTTACGATTTTGTCTTTCTGGACCTGACCTTGGACGGTGACGCAAAGCCCAACTTCGATCTTGTTGACCTGTGTGTCGCTTCGCAATCCGGCAAGACCGTTGCGCTCAGCGGGAACAGCGATTGCGCAACGATTCGCGCGGCAATTGAACACGGCGCCACCAGCTTCATCAAGAAAAATTACGACAATTCAACAATGATCAAAGCAGTCGATGCCATTTTGAGTGGGTTAGATTTCGTACCCACTAAAGTTCTACATAACGCGCCGGAGTTGTCTAAGCTAGGTCAGCTCAATGACCGCGAAATCAAACTTCTCTCACTTATTGCACGAGGCAAGCTCCACAAGGAGATCGGTGACGTGACGGGCATGAAGGAGATATCCGTGCGGGATAGCGCGAGAAGGTTGTACAAGAAGTTAGAAGTGCGTAATCGAGGGGAAGCAGCCAGGATCTTCTGGGCTTCGGTGCCGGCGAGTGTGGCAACTGCGGATCAATAGGAGCCGTAAATCCGTATAAGCGGCTTTGTACCCAAGCACGGATACGGATGCACGGCTCCACGGGATTCCGACCATCCGCCAATCAGCGATTCAGTGCATGAAATACGACGGCCCGCGATGTGATGCGCGGGCCGCTGATGGTGAACGCAAAAACGCCCCGCCTTTGCGGCGGGGCACGTTTTGGGGAAGGGGTGAGAGCTGCCGGCTGCTAAAACGCGCGCGGCATACCTGCCGCGCGCGACACCAAGAAGATGCCCGGCGAAAACCGCCGGGCATCTTGCTTACTCGCTCGCCGCAGCATCCGGGAGCGTTTCTGCTTGTGCCTCCTGTACCGACGCGAGCAACATCACAGGCAGCCAACCCGTGCCCTCCGCCAGTCGTTCCGCTTCGCTGGCCAGTTCGTTCTTCTTGAGCTTGGCGAGCCGCGCCGCATGCTCCGGTGCGAACACCTGCACCGCCTCGATGGCTTTGGCCTTTGACACATGGGCGAAGTAGCCTTCGGCGGTCGGTGTCCACCACAGGTGCATATCAAGGCCTACTGCCTGCGCCAGTGCGGTAGCAGGCAACGTGTCTTCGCGTGGCGTGACCGCGCCCACCGTTGTAGCCACGCACACCGCCAGCAACGACAGCAGTTCCTGCTGGGGCAACGCCAGCAGTTCCGCGAACAGTGCATCCGGGTCACTGGGTAGCCGTGCCGCCCACGCCTGACGCACTTCCCGCAGGCCGATCAGAGCGGGCGACTGTGCCACGTCCGGCGCAAACGTTTCAAGTCCATCCTGCGGCGAAGCGCTGATGTTGATCGGCTGGGGTGAAAACGAGCGGTCCGAGCGGTAGCCATCGACCACCACGCGCAGCGCGAGGCGATGCACCACGGCCACCAGTGCTACCTGCGGATGGCGGGCGACTTCCGCTTGCAGTGCCGCCGTGCGGTGTGCGCTCAAGCGCCGCGCCAGCTTTTCGGAAATACCGGGCGCTGTCGGTTCTGCCTCGCCTTCGCGATCACTACCCGCCTGCATGCCTTGTTGTTCCTGTGCCCGCAATGCCTTGGCCTCGGTCTCGCGCAACAGGCCGCGATGGGTGATGACCTCGCCGGTATGATCGACCGCCACGATGGCTCCGGCCATCGTCAACACCTCGGGCGCAAACACCAACAGCGATTGTTCGATGATGTCGAGTTCAACACCAAGTTTGTCGCTTTCCTCGTAGAGGGGCGAGGCTTCTTCTTCCGCGATGTCCTCGGCATCGTCGGCATTCAGTCTGTCGTCGATGGCCTGTTGCCGCGATTGCAGCTTGGCGATGCGCTTGGCCTCGGCCTTGTTCGGCGTGCGCCGGTCACGGCGGGCGCGCTGGAAGCCGTGCAGTTCTGCCGATGTGATGCGCGGCACCGTTTCGACCCATGCCCAACCTTCCGCACGGGCACTGTCCGCAGCGGCTGCAAGTTTGTCTCGCGCCAATGTATCCAGCAACGCCGCATCGGAGAGGAACACGCCCCGTGTATCGTCCGAGAACAGGTCGCGCCGCACACCACCGCCTGCGGCCTCGTAAGCCTCGATGCCGACGAAGCGTGCCAGCGCATCGCGCGTGGCGTCGATCTCGCGTTCGGTCAGGTGCTCGCGCAGCGCCTGTGCGCTGCGCTGCCACTGCGGCGCGTCATAGAACGCCGCCTCCTGTGCGGTGTGGTCGTCCGTGATGGCGAGCGCCATCAACTGGTCGAGCGTGACAGCATCGGCGCGATAGTCGGCCAGCAGGCGCGGCGAGACATTCGCCAACTTCAAACGGCGCTGCACGACAAGCGGTGTCACACCAAAATCAGCGGCAATATCTTCGACAGGCCGACCTTCGGCCACCAACGCGGCGAACGCCTCGAACTGCTCGCCGGGGTGCATGGCCTCGCGCTGCACGTTCTCGGTCAGGCTCACGGTACGTGCCGACGCATCCGGCACCACCAGGCAAGGTACGTCATGGGTCTTGGCAAGCTTGCGCCGCTTCGCCAGCAGCTTCAACGCCGCCAGCCGCCGCTTGCCTGCGACGACTTCGTAATGCTCGCCATCGCTCGATGCGGTGACGGTGAGGTTTTGCAGCAGGCCGACGCGGCCGATGCTCGATGCCAGCTCGGGAATCGAGACCCCACCGCACTTGCGCACGTTGCGGCTGGAAGGCCGCAACTGCGACAGCGGAATCAATAGCAGGTCGTATGCCGTAACGGTAGCAGCGGCAATTGCCTGCAGTGCTTGGTTTTCTTGATGGGTAACGGTGTTCATGGTGATAGCTCCTATCCCTTGCGGGAAGTTGAAAACAAGAATGGATGAAGAAAAACTGGTTATCGATTTCACGGTGTCGGTGTCTGCATGCGCGGCCCTCCTGTGGTTTTCAAAATCGACCGGATTCCAAGATTCGGAGCCCGGTGTTGGCTTTGGTTTGTTCGGCGCAGTGACCTGGGCTGATCGCTGTTGCCGCCGTCTTTCCTGAGTTCATCGCCCGCGAAGAACCGGGCCAGCGAGGGACTGGCCGTCAAGGAAGAAGCGCAGGGTTGGTGCGGCCCGCAGCCGCAGGCGAGGACACGGCCCTGCGCGCCTTGACGGCCAGGCACTGCGGGCTACGGTCGCGGAATCAGCGATGAAGGAGGGGAAAGACGGATGACCGGCCTGCGGCCAGAAAGGCGACGGACCAACGCCGCGCGGTGAGCGCCACTGCGTGCCATAGGCACGCCTCGCTGGAGGTGAACGAAGCGCGCAGCGCGCCTATACCGATATGCACAAGGCCGATCAGGCGCAGCCTGTTCGGCGGTTCTGTGGGATGCCAAGCCTGCGCGGCGGGGTGGGCGTCAGCCGACCCCTTGAGGCAAGCGCAGGCCAAAGGGTCGGAGGCGTCAGGGATCAAAGCCGAATGGCCGTGACTCGGCACGAGGCGCGGGGCAACGCCCGTGAGCCCGCCGGCGGCAACGCCGGGACGCTCGGCATCGGTCAACAGGATTCACAGCACAGTAAATATTGCTGTTTGGTCGAATATCGATACGGACAAACTAGAAAGGTAAATCGTCAGGCCATATCACCCAGAAAAATTACGACAACCCGACAATGCTCAAGGCAGTCGATGCCATTTTCTGTGGGTTGAATTTCGTACCTACGAAAGTTCTACACTGCACGCCCGAGCTGTCAAAATTTGGTCAGCTCAATGACCGCGAAATCAAGCTTCTCTCGCTTATTGCGCGAGGCAAGCTCCACAAGGAGATCGGTGACATGGCCGGCATGAAGGAAATATCAGTTCGAGATAGCGCCAGAAGGTTATACAAGTATTTAGAAGTGCGAAATCGAGGAGAAGCGGCCAGAATCTACTGGGCCGCGGCACCGGCGAATGCGACTACTGCGGATCATTAGGCTTGGCAACTTTAGGGCGTGACAAATGAATTGGTGAAACTTTCCCGCGTGAATTCGCCGCCCGCCCCCGCTGGTCCGGCACCGCGGCAATTGTCACTGGCGAACGGGTGGGTACGATTCATGATTGACGCCGCTGTACAAGCAGACCATCGACACCTTCGGACAATGCCGCCGCCGCGGCGTCGATTTCCTCTATTGTTGTCATCCATCCAACTGAAAGCCTGACTGCCCCAAGGGCACGATTCACATCGCATCCCATCGCGGCCAGCACGCCGCTCACGGCGTCAGCTTCGGAGTGGCAGGCCGATCCGACCGATGCGGCGACCCCGCGACACAGGACAGCAGTTCGCGCCCGACAATACCCGGAAAAGACACGTGCAAGGTATTGGGTAGACGCTCGGTCGGATGACCATTACATCAGCCCGGGAACGCTCGCCGCCAGCCGTTGGTGTAGCGTGTCGCGCAGCAACCGCAGCTTTTCCGTCGTCGCCGGAAAGCGATGCTGCGCGAGCCTCGCGGCCGCGCCCAGGCCAACCACCTGCATGACGTTTTCCGTGCCTGGCCGCAAGCCATGTTCCTGGCCAGCCCCGAACTGGATTGGCACGATCGGAGCACCGGTCCGGACATAAAGCGCGCCGACACCTTTGGGGGCATAGAACTTGTGTCCCGCCAGCGTCAGAAGATCGACACCCAGCGCATCGACGTCCAGTGGAATCTTGCCGGCGGTTTGCGCGGCATCGGTATGCAGCAGGATGCCGCGCGCCTTCGTGATCGTCGCAATCTCCGCGATGGGCTGGATCGTGCCGAGCTCGTTGTTGGCATGCATGATGGAGACGAGCGCGGTATCCGGCCTAATCGCCGCGGCGATATCCGTGGGATTGACCCTTCCGTACGCATCGACCGGAATCACGCTCAGTTCCCATCCCTCGCTTCGCAAATGCAGGGCCGGCGCCATCACTGCGGGATGCTCCACCGCGCTCACCACAAGATGCCGCTTGTTGCCGGCCAACGCGCGCGCGACCCCGAGAAGCGCCAGATTGTTGGCTTCGGTGGCGCTGCCGGTGAAAACAATCTCATCCGCGGCGGCGCCGATAAGGCCGGCGACCGAGCCGCGCGCTTCGGAAACCGCCTCGGCCGCTTTCCTGCCGTAGGAATGAGACGACGAGGGATTGCCGAAGCGCTCCACCAGGTAGGGCAACATTGCCTCCATCACTTCGGTGGCGACCGGCGTCGTGGCGTTGTAGTCCAGGTAGATTGGCGCACTCATTGCAGCGCCTGCTCGCGATTGGCGATCAGGTCTTCCGTGTCTTTGATGCCGATCGACCGGCTTGGCATCGCCTTTGAAATACCTCGGCACGCCAGCAGCTTACCGTCCTGGTATACGCGCAATTGCCGCGGGGAGAAAGCATGCCACGCGTCGTCGGTGAGCGGCTCGGTCGCGACCAGTGCGAGGCTGCCGTGCTCATCCGATTCTTCCCGGTAATGGAGTCGATCATCGCCGTATGCGATCAGGACGCGACCGTCGGAGAGGAGAAAATTAAACTTGCCCGCCGCGGCGATGATACCGGCGATATGCTCAAGCCGGCCGAGCCACGGATCATGGTCGACCGCATCGTATGTGCCAACGATGCCTGCCAGGATTCGGCAGAAGGCGTGCTCGGAGTCCGTGTCGCCCGTCGGATGGCAAAGCGGGTTGGCCACGGGCCAATCGACAATGTCGGATACCAGCCCATTGTGGGCAAACACCCAATCGCGGTCGCAGCAGCGGTGGGCAAAGGGATGGGTATTGCGCATGCCGGGAACGGGAGGATGCCGGGCCTTGCGCACATGGGCGATCACCAGCGGCGAGTTCACACCTTCCCACAGTTGCAAGAAACGTTGGCTTTGCCCGCCGGGCCCGGGCGATTTTTCGATGTTCGGCTGTCCGCCCGACCCATAGGCGATCCCCCAGCCGTCCGGATTATTGGCTGATGCGCCGCCCCGCGCGCGAAAGGGGACCAGCCAGCGAGAGAGTCCGCGAGCCGTGTTGCTGGAAGCGCCAAACAACTCGCACATCATTCGCACCCGGGCGAGATGGCTGTGTTCCGCCGGGAACCCACTTCGATCAACGGCGGCCGGCGAAGCGAAAAATCGACGAGAAAGATATTGAGCATGGTCTCCCCTGATGGCTTGTTAGATGCGGTGCGGTGACACGTCCGCCGCGGCGGCAATGAAGGCGCCGAATCCGGGCAGCCAGCGATGCAGGCAAGGCTCCAGTCGCGGGCTCCAGCACTTGTCGCCGGACATCACCACGGCGGTACCGAGACCGGATCGACGCGCCGGTAGACCATCGAACAGGCGCAACGCGTCGGCGGCCGTATGCCAGCGAGCGCCACGGTAAGCTCCCCGGCCGCCGCCCCTGCCTTTGGCAAGATAGAGCAAGCTGTGACGGTTGAGCAACCCCAGCACCACCCGGCGCCGGGCGACGCGCAGCATCTCGGCGAGCGCCTCGATCTCGTCTTGCACGAAACACAGGGCAGCGACGCTGATGACCAGATCGAAGCTCCCGTCGCGGAACGGGAGCCGGCGCGCGTCCGCCGCGACATAGCCGATGCCACGCGGCGAATGTCCGGCGGCGAAGCGGACCATGTCGGGATCGATATCGGCGCCGACGACCCGGCCTGCGACATTGGTGGCGAAGCGGCGCGTGAACCAGCCGGTGCCGCAGCCCACGTCCAGCAGTGTCTCCTCCGCACGCGGCTCAAGCAGTGATTGGAGAAGGCGGTACTCTTCCTCTCCGATCCACGAGCCGCGGCGTGTGGCGTACCGGGCGTCGTACTGTTCCGGTTGCATCGCGGTTTCCCCGTCCCCATGCTGGAATCAAAATCGCCGGTACAGCCAGTATTCACAAGAGATTGGGTCCGCGCATCTCCACTTGCGGCGCCGGCTCGGCGTAGAAATTTCCCTTGCCGATGCCGGCTTGCCCGCTGCCGGTCTCGATGAAGCACATGCCCTTGTCGGTAAATTGGCGCAGTGTGCCCTTGCCGGTCCAGGCATGGGCGATGTTGTGCGCGACGACATCGGCCTGGCCGTGGGCGAAAATACCGGCCTTGGGCAAGGGACGGCCCAGTTTGAGCGGAATGCTGGTGATATCGCCGAGCGCGAAGACGTTCTCGAATTGCGTTTGCAGCGTCTGGCGATCAACCGGTATCCAGCCGGATTCGTTGGTCAAGCCCGCCTCGCGCACCACCGCCGGCGCGCGATGCGGTGGAATGTAGATCAGCAGGTCGTATTCGGCCGAGACGCCATTGGCAAAGCCGATGCGATGGGCTGCCGGATCGATTTCCTTGACCTGATGCTCGGGGCGGTAGGCTATACCGCGAGCCTCGATCATGCCACGTATCGCGCCGCCCACATCGGGGCCGGCGACAAACATCGGCCGGGGTTCGGCCGCGAAGAACTCGATCGTCGCCTTGTCGCGCAGGCCGCGCTTGCGCAGGTGCGAATCCACCAGCAGGGCGGCCTCGTAGGGCGCCGCCGGACATTTATACATCGGCGTGGCGGTGAGAATGGCGATGCGGCCACCGGCGAAACCGGCAAGGGCGTCGCGGATGGCGGTCGCGCCTTCCATCGTATAAGCATTGAGGCCGGCTTGCGCGAGACCCGGGATCGCCTCCACTGCGTACTCGGCCCCGAGCGCGATCACCAGCGCGTCGGCCACGAGCAATTCGCCGGCGACGTCGACTTCGCGGCGCCGCGGATCGATGCGGGTGACCGCACCGTGGCGGAACTCGACGCCTCGACCGATCAGGCGGTCCAGCGAACGGGTGAAATCCTCCGGCTTGCGCTCACCGACCATCAGCCATAACAACGACGGCGGGAAGAAGTGCCGCTCGGCGCGATCGACGGCGATCACGCGATCGGTGTCGGGCAAGAGCTTTCGCAAGGTCTCGGCGGCGACCAGCCCACCCAGACCAGCCCCAAGGACTAACGCGGTTCGGCCCATGGTCAAAACACAATCACTTTGTCAGCCCACTCGCCGGTCCAGGTCGCCAGTTCCTCCATGCTGCTGCGGCGCGTGCCGGGCGTGACATCGGCATCGGCGATGCCACGGGAATCGAGGCAACTGCCGCAGAGGCCAACCTCCCCGTGATGCTCAAGCAACTTGCCCAGCATCGCCTCGATATTGTAATAGCCGGCCGGCGTTCGTTGGCCGCGTTTGGCGCAGTCCACCGCGTCGCCAATCAGAAAAACCCGCACGTGCACGCCATCGCGCTTTGCCAGGGTGCCGGCGAGCCGCAGCCCGTTATAGGCACGCTCGCTGCCGTAAGCGGGCTCGTTCACAATCATCAATATGTTGCCCATCGGATTCGCTCCTTCAGAACAATTAGTTTCCTGCCTTCGAAATGGTGCTGAAAATGCCTCGCTGTGAAGCCTGGGGTCGCCCGCGCCATAACCGACTACCTAAACATGGCGACGTAAATACTGCCGCCTGTTGAAGGTAGGCCTAGCCTCGATGAAGCGTAGCGAAATCGAGGAACATCTTTTGCAACAATCCACTGAAAACCACCGATCCCGGATTACGCTTCGCTTCATCCAGGCTACCGATAGTGCGGCATTACTTAAGATGCCGTGTTTAGAAGATGAGCACCTTATCCGCCCACTGTGTCCATGACGTCAGCTCGGCGAGAGTGCCGCGGAGGGCTCCCTCCGAGAGCTCCGGATCGGTGATCCCGCGCGCATCCATGCAGGTTCCGCACACCGCGACTTCGGCCTTGTTGCGCACCACGCGACTGAGCATGAGCTGGATATTGTAAAAACCCTCGGCAACCTTTTGTCCGCCTTTGGCACAAGCCGCCGCATCACCCATCAGAAATACTCTCACCTCCTCCCCTTCGGCCTTCGACAGGGTTCCCGCAAGGCGCAAGGCGTTGTAGCTGCGCTCATTGCCATACGGTGCTTCATTCAGAATGAACAGGTTCTTCATGGTGTCGTTCTCCTTTTTTCGTCATGGTCCAGATTCACGCGCAATCGCGAAGCCTTCCCGATTCCATTGCTCCATGCCGCCACGCAGGACAAGGACGTCGGTAAAGCCCGCTTGCTTCAACAGACGGCGGCCGTTACCGAACGCTTGTCGGTTCGGCATACCATCGTTAGCGGGCTCCGCTTTGACTGTGCAAGTTGCTCGATGCGCGCCGGTAACTCGCTCAGCGGAATGTTGCAGGCATCCGAGATGTGGCCGAGTGGGCCGGTAAATTCGTCCGCCCCCCGGACGTCTATTACCAACGGCTCGCGGCTCCGGTCGAGCCTGCCTTTGAGACTGCCGCTATCGATCCAACGGATGCCGGCCTGGCTGAACTGTCGCGCCAGCCGGGGCAGGAAAGCAACGACTGCGAGCAGTGCCAGCGCCAACAAAGCGTTGCGGATTGCTCCATCCCGGGCGGCGAGTACATCGCGCCCGGCATGACCGAGCCACGCATAGGCGAGCGCCCCGGGAAGCATGCAGACGAAGGAGGCAGCCACGTAGGCAAGTAGCGGAATACGCGTCAGCCCGAGCGTGTAGTTCACGAGGTTGAAGGGAAACAAGGGTACCAGCCGCACAAGGGCGACAAAGCGCCAGCCTTCGGCCTCAACGCCGTCGATCAGTTGCTTCAGCCTGCCGCCCGCCCTGCGCGCGACCCAATCCGCCACGAGGTAACGCGCCACGAGGAAGGCGATCGCTGCGCCGAGCGTGGCACCGATCAGGCTGTACAGTGCTCCGGGCACGGCGCCGAACACCGCGCCTGCCGCGAGCGTGAGTACGGATCCGGGAAGGAAGAACACAGTCGCCGCCGCGTAGAGGCCATGAACGCCAATGGTGCCCAGATGCCTGCATCTGCCAGCCAGCCGTTGAGCGCATCGCCGGTCAGCGCCCCGCGATTCGCGAAGACGACGAGCAGGCCCGCGCCCAGGGCCAGTACCAGTGCAACGCGCGCTGCGTTACGAGGCTTCATGTCCGGATTCCGACGTACTGCCGATCGGATATGCGCCACCGGCTTCGGCGAACGGCAGCGCCAGCATGCCCGCGAGCTTGACCGCCGCGTCGCTGCCGGTGAGCCCCTGCACGCCGATCGCCATGCTCTCCTGCGGCAGGCGGGCACGGTCGCGATAGGTGCCGAACAGCCGGTCCCACCACGGCAGGTTGAAGCCGAAGTTGCTGTTCGTCTCGGCCACCTCCATCGAGTGGTGGATGCGGTGCATCTCGGGGGTGACCAATATCAACCGCAGGAACCGGTCAACCGATTCGGGCAGCCGGAGATTGGCGTGGTTGAACATCGCGGTCGCGTTCAGCAGCACCTCGAATACTAGTACCGCCACCGCCGGCGCCCCGAGTACCGCGATGACCGCCAGCTTGATCAGCATCGACAGCAGGATTTCGATCGGATGAAAACGCGCGCCGGTGGTCACGTCGAAGTCCGCGTCGGCGTGATGCACCCGATGCAGGCGCCACAACAGCGGCACCGCATGGAACATCACGTGCTGCAAATAGATGGCCAAGTCGAGCGCGATCACCGACAGCACGAAGGCCAGCCAGAACGGCACATCGAAGGCGTTCAACAATCCAAAGCCGCGTTCGGCGCCCAGCGCGAACCCGACCGCCGCCACTGGAAACAGCAGGCGCAGGATCAGGCTGTTCAATACCACCAGCGCCAAGTTGTGCAGCCAGCGCACCGCCGCGGCAGCAGCCGTGCCCGCCTGGGCACCAGCGCTTCCCAGATCGCCATCAGCGCGAACATGCCAAAGAATGCGCCGAGGCGCAGCACCGGCTCGTGGCTGAGTGCCCACTCGTTGAATGTCATAATCGCTCCAGGTACTTAAACACTTGCCGGATTCCGCCGCTCAGGTATAATTCAACTACTCAACTACTCAACTACTCAACTAATTAGTTGAATAATAGGGGGTCGCAACCGCAATGTCAACCGGTAATTTCAAACAGGACGTGCACGCCCAGCTCGCGCGGGTGGGCAAGGCGCTGTCAAACGGCAACCGGCTCGAGTTGCTGGAGTTCATCGCGCAGGGTCCGCGCAGCGTGGACGAGCTGGCGACCATGACGCGGCTCTCGGTCGCCAATACCTCGAAGCACCTGCAGGAACTGCGCCGCGCCGGACTGGTGCGGGCGCGCAAGGAAGGCCTGCGGATGTACTACGAATCGGCGGGACCGGACGTGGTGGCTTTGATCGCCGCGCTGGGACGCGTCGCCGAGACGCGGCTCGCCGAAATGGAGCAACTGGTGCGCACCTACATCACCGCGCGCGACGACCTGGAACCCATCCCCGCGGCGGAGCTGGTCAAGCGCTCGAAGCTGGGATTGGTCACGGTGCTCGATGTCCGTCCCGCCCACGAATACGCGGCCGGCCATTTGCCGGGAGCGATCAATATCGCGGTCGAGGACCTGCCCAAGCACATGAGAGAGTTACCCAAGGGACGGGAAGTCATCGCCTACTGCCGCGGTCCGTACTGCCTGCTCTCGGTGGATGCGGTGACGCTGCTGCGTGGCAAGGGACTCAAGGCGCGGCGGCTGGAAAACGGTTTTCCGGAGTGGAAAGCCGCCGGCCTGCCGGTCGAAGCCTAATCTGGACGGCAATCAGGCGGAACAATCGCGACCACGCATACTGGGACGAAGATCGCCATCTGGCGCGCCTCTCCGGACAATAATGGCCTGAAGGCCGCGCCAGTGCTTGCGTTTGTCCACACATTTGCGACAGCCCCCTTCGCCTACTGAATCCGAAACCCGGCATGGCAGGCGACGCATTGGGCGGTGACGCCTGTGAGCGCGGCCAGTGCCGGCTTGACGTCGCCCGTCGCGCCCGCGTCCTTCGCGGCAACAGCGAAGCGGCTGGCCGCGCGATGCATTTCCGAGCCGATCGCCTGCATGCCGGCGGGCATGTATTTCGAGACCTCGTGCGCGCCGTGCAATTTCAGCGAGGTGAGGCCGAGACGCTGTTCGGCAACACTCGCCGCGCGATCATACTGCTCTCGCGCCAGCGCGTCGTGAATTTCCTGCAGGGCGAACAGGTGATCGCGCATGTTGGTCAGCGTGTGGATACGCAACTCTTCCGGAAATTTCACCAGCGGTCGGGTGTCCTGCGCGGGATCAGACTTGCCCGATGCGGATGCGGACGGTGCCGCATGGTCGTGCAGCGGTGACTGTGCACATGAAGGGAGTAGCAGCGACAGCAGCAGCGCGGTGAAGGCGTGGCGATGGGTGAATCGTGGGGGCATAAGATTCCATTTCCTGTTCATCAGTGCAGTAACAACGGCCGCACATTGGAAGGCCGCAATGAATGGTGCGGGAGCCTGACGTCCCAGCGCAGGCTGGGACGACGGATACCTGAGACGGTGCTCCACGAGAATAATTGACCCATGCTAATGCGGGCGGCGAATACTTAGTTATGATCCTAATCATATGGCAACGGAAACCCAAACAACCACAAGCAACCGCTTCAACCTCGCCGAACTGGCCGGCGCGTTCGGCGATCTCGGCACCTTGATTCCGTTTGTCGTCGCCTACATATCCGTGCTGAAGATGGATGCCGGCGCCATCCTGCTGCCGTTCGGCGTGATGCTGATCGTGGCCGGCATTGTTTTCAAGACGCCCTTCCCGGTGCAGCCGATGAAACTGATCGGTGCCGCCGCGGTCCTCCATTCCGCCGGCGTGGAAGCGCTGACCCCGGGGATCGTGGTGGCTGCCGGGCTGATCACCGGCGCGATCTGGTTGTTGCTGGGCCTCACCGGTGTTGCGCAGCGCGTGGCGCGGTGGATTCCCGCGCCGGCATTACTGGGCGTGGTGCTCGGCCTCGGCTTCAGCTTCATGCTTGAAGGCGTGCGCATGATGTCGCAGGCTTGGCTGTTCTCGACGGTGATGTTTGCGGCGACGCTGTTCCTGATGAGCCGCACCCGCGCCGCCGCCATGGCTGCGCTGCTGTTGGCCGGCGGCGCCTTTGCCGTCATTGAGCAGCCGACGCTGCTGGCCGACCTGGCGCTGGCGGAACCGGCGCTGCACCTGCCGACATTCGCCTGGCCGTCACTCGGCACGCGCGAACTCTGGCTGGGCCTGGTGCTGCTGGCGCTGCCGCAATTGCCGCTGACCTTCGGCAATGCGTTCGTCGCTGTTACCGACGAACACAATCGCCTGTTTCGGATCGCGCCGTCTCCGAAAAGCGCGTGGCGGTCTCGACCGGACTGATGAATCTCTTTTCCAGCGCCATCGGTGGCATCCCGATGTGCCACGGCGCCGGCGGGCTGGCCGGGCACGTCAAGTTCGGCGCGCGCACCGGCGGCGCATCGATCATGCTGGGCGTGCTGCTGACGGTGCTGGCGCTGTTCTTCGCCGATTCGGTGGCGACGCTGTTCCGGCTGTTTCCGCCCTCGGTGCTGGGCGTCATCCTGTTCATGGCCGGGCTGGAACTGGCGCTGGCCAGCCGCGAGCACGGCGGCGAGAAGCTCGACCGCGCGGTGCTGCTGGCAACCGCCGCCATTGCGATGTTCAACGTCGGCGTGGCGGTCGTGTTCGGCCTGATCGCGCATCACGCGGCGCGGCGCGGTTGGCTCCGGCTGTAGCGATGGTCGTGGCGCAGGTTCCCGATTGGGGAAAATGGGGCACGGCAAATGCGCTGCTCCCGCGCGTGCCGGCAGCGTTGCGGCGGGTTGCTCGGACACGCCATTTCGCCAGAGGCGAAATCCTGTATCGGCGTGGCGACCGGGCCGCCGACATCCTGTGCGTCCTGGCCGGTGAGCTTCGCCTGACGCGCGCCTCGCGGACGGGAACGGAGGTGATCCTGCAACGCGTGCGCGACGGGTTCATCGCCGAAGCGAGTCTGGAATCGAAAGCCTACCACTGCGATATCGTGGCCGCGGACGAAGGCGAATTGCTGGCATTCCCGATCGCCGCATTTCGGCATGCCCTGCAACATGACGCCACCTTTCACGCCGCCTGGTCGGCCCAACTCGCCCGCGAGGTTCGCAGGCTGCGCGCGCAATGCGAACGGCTAAGTCTCAATAGCGCCGCCGAGCGCATTTGCCATTTCATCGAAGCGGATGGCGATAACGGTGAAGTGACAATCGGCCAATCGCGCAAAAGCTGGGCAGCAGAACTGGGCATCAGCCACGAGGCGCTGTACCGCGCCTTGCGCCGAATGCAGGACGAAGGTGCGCTGATTGTCCATGGAGCCCGCATGCGCATGCGTATGAAGCCCTGATCCTTTCAAGTTGCGATGGTGTGATTTTCGCCTCGCCGCCAGCACTGGAGGGTGACGCGGGGATTTCAATACGCATGCGTATCGCCCCACGAGCCGGCTGCCCCACGTAGCGTGCAGCACGACCCGCAAGCTTCTCCGTGCAATCAGTCGGCCGCGCTAACCGTGATGCCGATGATGCGCGTCGGGAAAATGTCGATGCGTGTGGGTAATTGGCTGGTGAATGTGCCGGTGCGCGTGCCGGACGCCGGGAGGAACGGGCAAGTCGTGTTCGTGCTGATGATGCTCGTCGTGCCAGTGTTCATGCTCATGATCGAGCGGCTCGTGCATATGCTCGTGCTCGTGGGTTTCGGTGAGGTGCAGCCACACACCGGCGCCCATCAGCGCGCCGGCGATGAGTAATTCGCCCGTCAGCGCCTCCCCATGCCCGCCACGGCGATTATCGCGCCGGCAAACGGCGCTGTTGAGAAGTAAGCGCCCGTCCGCGCCGTGCCGAGGTACCGCAGCGCAATCACGAACAGTATCAGGCTGACGCCGTAACTGAACAGTCCGACCGTGGCCGCCGCCAGCGTTGCCGGCAGCGGCGGCAATTCCGCGCCCAGCGCCAGCGCGATCGCCGTGTTGACCGCGCCCGCGACCAGTCCCTTGGTCATGGCAATGAACGAGGCATCGAGCAGCGCGACCTTGCGGGTGAGATTGTTGTCGATCGCCCAGAACAGGCACGCGCCGATCACGGCAAGAGTGGGCATCACCGCGCCGAAGCGCAATTCGCGCGGCCACGACAGCACAAGCGCCCCGGCAACGATCAGAGTCATGCCGAGCGCGATGCGCCGGTCGAAATTTTCGCGGAACACGAACCAGGCGATCAGCGCGGTCAGCACACCTTCGGCGTTGAGCAGCAGCGATACGCCAGCGGCGGGCATGCTAACCAGCCCCCACATCAGCATCGCCGGCGCGATCATGCCTCCGGCGATGACCGCGCCGGCCAGCCAACTCCATTCGCCTGAGGTGATCAGGCCTGTTTTCGCACGGCCAATCAAGCGCCAGATCAGCAGCCCACCACCCGAACCGAGATAGAGAAGTCCCGCAAGCAACCATGGACTCACCGGGCCGAGCAACAACTTGGCGAACGGCGTGCCCGCACCGAACAGCAGCGCCGCACCGAGTGCCGCCCAAATACCGGTGTTGTTACTCCAGAATTTCAAAACAAGTTCTTTCCCGAGTCATACAAAGTCCGTGATGCCAACGAAAAACGCGCACGCCGCCGCAACAATAGTATTCAAATTATTAAAGCGCCTTTCGGTGGCTTCGTGGATGGAAATTCGCTTGCTCCGACTCGCGCCGAAGCCACGATGTCGATGCGGCATCTGTGTAGGCTATTGATCGCGGCATCAAACGACGCAGACCGCCATTTGGTGCGCCTTCCCGGGCAAAAACGGCTTGAAAGCCGCGCCACCGCTTGAGTTTACTGGTCGCTCATCCCCCAATGCCATTGCGCCGCAGCGCTTTGAACACCACCAATGCCAAACTCAAGCTCATCGCCAGCGTGGCCAACGACACGCGAAAAACAGCCACCTTCAACTGTTGCAGTCTGCTGCCATGATCGCTTTCACAGGGTCAAAAAGGTGAGGACGCCGGCCCGGAAAGACGATATTTTCTCACTCCTAGATCAAAGTGAGGAACCTATTTGCTGGTCCAAAATAAGCTTGCTGGCCAATACCTTTCGTCGTCCTTCCTCGTCTGAAAGTTGACGCAAAGAGAAGTCAGTGGAAAAAATTCCAATGTCGGGATGAACTTCGACAAAAATCTGTTCACCGGCCTTGCCATCAATCGCAAGTTTTCCCACCTCGCTGGATCGATGTAGCGCGGTTATGTGGTGACTGCCCGGCATCAGCGCGAATCGCGCAACGGTATCGTGCAACATTTTGATCTGGATCCCATTGACGCTTACCGACACCTTGTCATAGGCATCATACTTGGCATTTCGCACAACCCAGACTATCTGCCGCGAGGGATCGCCCTCAAACCGTTTCGCCATTGATTCCTGTTGCAAGCTGGGTATGGGATCCGTCGTGCAGACTGCCATTTTTGAGATCCTGAAACAGTATCTGCCATCCGGCTGGTAGCCCTTAATCCGCGCGGTCGCGCACCCGGACAACATCGAACATCCCACTATCAAGACGAAAAATATCAAAACGAAACGCATAAAATTTCCTTTCAAGTAATACGCAGGACGTCCGCAAAATCTCCGATGTCTGCAACGGCAAGCCGAATTGGTAACGCCATAACGGCATATCGATAGCTGCTTTCATTTCCGCTGCGCCTATTCCGCCGCATTCGGCCTGGCTTGCGGCATTAGCTCCGTTGCCGTGTTGCGTTCGGCATCGTGCCGGTGCGCCAGCCAATACAGCACCGGCAACACCAGCAGCGTCAACAGCGTCGACGAGAGTATTCCGCCGATAACCACGGTCGCGAGCGGTCGCTGTACCTCCGCGCCAGTGCCGCCGTTCAGCGCCATCGGCAGGAACCCCAGACTGGCCACCAGCGCGATCATGAGAATCGGTCGCAGGCGGGTTAGTGAACCCTCGACAATGGCGGAATCCAGATCCTTGCCCTCGGCGCGCAGATCGCGGATACAGGACACCATCACCACGCCGGTCAGCACCGCGACGCCCGAGAGCGTAATGAAGCCGATGCCCGCCGAGATGGAGAGCGGAATATCGCGCAGCCACAGCGCCGCCACGCCGCCGGTGAGCGCCAGCGGGACGCCGCTGAACACCAGCAGCGCATCCTTTGCCGACGCGAAAGTCATGAACAGCAAGCCGAAGATCAGCAGCAGCGATATCGGCACGACCACCTGCAGCCGTTGTGCGGCCGACGCCAGTTGCTCGAAGGTGCCGCCGTATTCCAGCCAATAGCCTTCAGGTAGTTTCACATCCGCGCGTATCCGCTCGCGCGCATCGGCCACGAAGGTACCCAGGTCGCGCCCGCGCACGTTGGCGGTCACCACCACCCGCCGCTTGCCGTTTTCGCGGCTGATCTGGTTCGGGCCGGGCGCGACCTGAAATTCAGCGACGTCACCCAGCGCGATGTACGCCGCCGGCTGCCCCGGGTCGCCGGCCTTGCCGCCCCCGACAGCGGAATCGGCAGACGCTTCAACGCCTCCATATCGGACCGCAACTTTTCCGGGAGCCGCACCACCAGGTCGAATCGCCGGTCACCTTCGAATACCTGGCCGGACTCCTTGCCGCCGATCGCGACTTCGATTACTTCCTGCACGTCGGCGACGTGGAGGCCGTAGCGCGAGATTTTGCGACGATCGATCTTGACCGACAGCACCGGCAGGCCGGTCACCTGTTCGACCTTCACATCGGCGGCACCGGGTATGCGCTCCAGCACCGCGGAGATTTGTTCACCGCTCTTCAGCAGCGCGTCGAGGTCATCACCGAACACCTTGACGGCAACGTCGCTGCGCACGCCGGAAATGAGTTCATTGAAACGCATCTGGATCGGCTGGGTAAATTCGTAGTTGTTGCCGGGGATTTTTTCGACGGCCTCATGCATCGCGGTCACCAGATCGCTTTTGCTGCGGTCGGGATCGGGCCATTGCGCGCGCGGCTTCAGCATGACGAAGTTATCGGCAACGCTGGGGGGCATCGGGTCGGTGGCGATTTCCGCCGTGCCGATCTTGGCGAATATTTTGTCCACTTCCGGAAATTCCATGATGCGTTTTTCCAGCGTCTGCTGCATCTCCACCGACTGGCTGAGACTGGTGCCGGGAATGCGCAGCGCGTGCAGCGCAATGTCGCCCTCGTCGAGGTTTGGGATGAACTCGCTGCCCATGCGGCTCGCGAGGAGCGCGCTCAGTACCACCGCGACGGCCGCCGCCGTCGCGACCGGCCACTTGTTGCGCATCGCAAACGCCAACGCCGGCTGATAGAGGTTGCGCGCGCCACGCATCACGCGACTTTCCTTTTCCTCGATCCGCCCGGTGACAAACAACGCAATGGCGGCAGGCACAAACGTGACCGAAAGAACCAACGCGCCGATCAGCGCCACCACGACCGTAAAGGCCATCGGATGGAACATCTTGCCTTCGACACCGGTGAGCGCGAAGATCGGCAGGTTGACCAGCACCACAACGATGACGCTCACCAGGCTCGGCACGAACACTTCGCGGGCGCCTTCGAACACCACCTGGAAGCGCTCGCCGCGATCCAGCAACCGGCCCAGCCGGTGCTGTTCGATCGCCAGGCGCCGCAGGCAGTTTTCGACGATGATCACGGCACCATCCACGATCAATCCGAAATCCAGCGCGCCGAGGCTCATCAGGTTGGCGCTGACCTTGTTCTCCACCATGCCCGTGATCAGGAACAGCATCGACAGCGGAATCACCGCGGCCGTCAGCAGGGCCGCGCGCCAGTTGCCAAGCAATACCAGCAGCACCGCCACCACCAGCACCGCGCCCTCCAGAAGGTTTTTGGACACGGTCTGAATGGTGCGCTCCACCAGCGTGGTGCGGTCGTAGACGGTCTTGGCCTCGATCCCCGGCGGAAGCGTGCGATTTACCTCGACCAGCTTGGCCGCGACCCGCTGCGATACGGTGCGGCTGTTTTCACCGAGGAGCATGAAGACGGTGCCCAGCACGACTTCCTTGCCGTTCTCCGTCGCCGCGCCGGTGCGCAGCTCCTTGCCGAGCATGACCTCGGCGACATCCTTTATCCGAACCGGCACGCCGCCCTGGTTGCGTATCACCATGTCCTCGATTTCATCGAGTGTCGCAACCTGCCCGGGCGCGCGCACCAGGTATTGCTCGCCACTTTTTTCGATGTAGCCGGCGCCGACGTTGGCGTTGTTCTTCGCCAACGCCTCCAGTACGTCATGAAAACTCAGGCCATAGGCCACCAGTTTGCCGGGGTCGGGCGTGACGTGGAACTGCTTCAGATAGCCGCCAATGGTATTGATCTCGGTGACGCCGGGAATGTTGCGCAACTGCGGGCGCACAATCCAGTCCTGAATGGTCCGCATCTCGGTCGCGTCGTAGTGAGTGCCATCGGCTTTTTTCGCGCCCGGTTTCAGCTCGACCGTCCACATGAAGATTTCGCCGAGCCCGGACGAGATCGGCCCCATCGATGGCTCGATCGCCGTCGGCAGCTTGCCCTTGACTTCCTGGATGCGCTCATTGACCAGTTGGCGCGCGAAGTAAATGTCGGTGCCGTCCTTGAAAATGACGGTCACCTGCGACAGGCCGTAGCGCGACAGCGAGCGCGTCTGTTCCAGCGCGGGCAGACCGGCCATCGCCGTCTCGACCGGAAAAGTGATGCGCTGTTCCGCTTCCAGCGGCGAGTAACCGGGCGCCTCGGTGTTGACCTGCACCTGTACGTTGGTGATGTCCGGCACGGCGTCGATCGGCAGGCGCTGGTAGTTGTAGATACCGAGCGCGGCCATGCCGGATACGATCAGCAGGATGACCCAGCGTTGATGGATGGCGAACTTCAGAAGTTTTTCTAGCATTTCCTGTCCTTGGCTAAAGTGCGGCGTCGCCGTGCTCGTCGGTGCGAATGCGGATCACCTCGTCGATGGGCGAAATGGTGATTAGCCCGTCGCCCCGCAGGCCGGTGCGGGCATGCGAGCGAATCGTCTCGGCGATCCCGGCGGCGAGTTCATCCGGGCTCACGATCAGTAGCACTGCGTGGTTATGGCCACCCAGGCCCCATTCCGTGGCGTGATGGGCGTGGCCGGAATCACGGCCGCGACTTTCGCCGTGCCCGCGCAGCACGGTGTAGCCGGGAAAATGCTTCAACTCGTGCAGCGCGTGCTCGACTTTTTCCAGCATGTGCGGCTGGATGATGGCAGTAATCTGTTTCATGTCCGGTTCCTCAATGGTCGTGGCTGGCGCCGGCTTTGCCGATGTCCGCCTTGACGACGAAGCTGTTCCGTGCCGCGTATTTTTCGCCGGCCTCCAACCCCTTGGTGACTTCGACGAGCTTGCCGTCGGTCCGCCCGGTTGCAGGGGCCGCGCTTCGAATGCATTGCCATAGCGGCCGAACACAACCGACCAATCGCGGAGCTTTGGATCGCATCCACCGAAACCGCCACCGGCACTTGCACTTCGGTGGCGACCAATTCGATGCTGACCGGCAATCCGGGGCGCCATGCGCCTTTCGGGTTCGGTAAAACCACGCGCGCCTTGGCGGCGCGGGTTTGCTCGCCCGCCATTGCGCCCACATACGAGACCACGCCGCTCGACTGGCCGTCCAACTCCGGCGCCTTGACGTTGACTTTCTGACCAACCCGCACGACGTTCAGGTCCTTGGCGTGAATGGTCATCTCCGCCCATACGTTCGACAGGTCCGCCACAGTAAAGATATTGGCGTCGTCCTTGATTGCCTCGCCAGCCGAAATGCGTTTCTCGATAATGGTGCCGTCGATCGGCGCGCGAATTTCATGGCGCGTCAGATTGTGGTCATCGCCGACGGGAATGCCCCCCAATGACGCAAGTTTCTGCTCCGCGCCCTGCGCGGCGATCTCGGCTTCGTTCATGGCATTGCGCGCCTGCAAATAGTCTTGTTCCGCGCTTATTTTTTGTTCCCACAGTTTCTTCTCGCGATCAAAGGTGGTTCGCGCCAGGGCCAGGCGTTTTCGCATCGCCAGAAATTCACCGCGCTGGTCGGCCAGCGCCTGACTGGACAGAATCGCCAGCACCTGTCCTTTCCTGACCCGATCCCCGGCATTGGCCCTTACCGATTCCACCACGCCGGCAAGCCTGGGCACGATCAGCACCGTGCGGTCGGCATTGAGTTTGATTTCACCCATGAGTTGCAGCGTGGAATTGATGCGGGCGGGACCCGCCGTCCTGATCTCGATGCCGGATTTTGCGACCTGCTCGTCGCTCATCTCGGTGCGCGCTTCTTCCTGCGAATAAGCGAACCGGTGCGTGCTGCCGCCCTGCTGTACCGCGATCATTACCTTGAACGAATGCGGTTCCTCCACCGCCGCGCTGGCTTTCAGATAGTCCTTCTCGGCCGTGAACGCGAAGGGCTCCGCCTTGCGTCCGAGCCGCTCGACGGCAAGCGATACCTTGATGCCGGCCGGATCGAGCGGCTTGCCCTTGAGCAAGGGATAGAGCCGAAATTCCGGCTCGCCAACCTGTTCGAAAATGGTGACCTCCAAGCCGAAGTCGCCGAAGACAAACAACTTTCCGCCATGCGGCCCCTTGGCGGCCTCGTGATCGCCGGCACGTTCACCGGGTTTTCCGTCGACCGATGCGGCGGGCGCATGCGCCGTCTTCGCGTCATGGCCATGTTCGTCGATGGATGGCTTGGCGCGCCCCGTGCCGAGAATCAGGGCGCTGGTGGCGAGCCCAACCAGGATGATTGCCGCGACGGTGATTTTCTGTTTGCGAATCATGATGGACACTTCCGTTATCGGTTAAAGAGATGGGCGCGATCGGCATTGAGTGGGCCGCCCACCAGCCGTTCGAGCTCGGCGATGTTGCGGTGGTATTCCGCCAGCGCCTTCACATACTGCTGATTGGTCTGGAACAGCGTTCGCTGCGCATCGAGCGCATCGAGATAGCCGAACTTGCCGAGTTCATAGCCTTTGCCCGCCGCCTCGAACGCACTATTCGCGGCAGGCAACAATTCATCGCGCAGGGTGTTGACTTCCATTTCGACGGCCCGCATGCGCTCGTAGCTCTGTCCGAGCTCCGATTGCAGGCGCGTCTGTGCAAACACCTGCTCGTCGCGCGCCTTGTCGACGCGGCGCAATGCTTCGAGAACATTCCCCTGATTGCGATCGAACAGGGGCAACGGGATGGAGAGCGTCACCAGGGGAAGGTTTTCGCGCGTATCGTGCGTGCGCTTCACGCCCGCGCCAAGGGTCAGGTCGGGAATGCGTTTGGCGCGTTCGCCATCGAGCAGTGCTTCGCGCCGGCCCACTTCCGCCACGGCACGCGCAAATTCCGGGCTCGTTTGTGCGCGCTGCGCGAGCTGTTCCAGCGGCGGGACGGCCACCAGCGATTCGAGGTCACCGGCGGCCTCGGCAAATCGCGGCGTCGCGTTGCCCCAGAACGCGGACAGGCGTCGGCGCGCGCCTGCCAGTTCGCGGGCGGCCTGTTCCGCCTCAATGCGGGCGGCGCCTGCCTCCAGCCGCGCCTTGGTTTCTTCCACCGGTGAAACTTTTCCGGCGGCAACCCGCCTCGCGACCGCGTCGGCCGCCTGGCGCGCCAGCACGACAGCGCGCTCCGACAGCGCCATGCGCCGCTGCGTGGCGAGCAAATCCGTGAACGACTGCGCGGCGCGGGTAAGCAAATCGATCCGCTTCGCGTGGTATTCGGCGCTGGCGGCATCGCGGCCGAGTTCCGCCGCGCGAATCCGTGCCCCGCGTTTGCCGCCCAGCTCGATCAGCTGGCTGACCTGTAGTGATGTCGAGCGCGTTGGCTTGCCGACTTCCTCCCATGCCGCGCTCAGTTCGGGATTTGGCAGGATTGCCGATTGCTGGGCGCTTGCGCCGGCCGCGTCCAGTTCCCGCGCCGATGCCGCCAGCTCGCGGTTATGCTGGCGCGTCAGCGCCAACACGTCGCTCAGCGAGATCGGTTTGTGCGGCTCGACATTGCCTTGACCGGCTTGCCGCGGTGCCGGCAATTCACCTGGTGTAATTGCATGTGAAGCGGTGGCGTGACAAACCATCGCGACAAGGAATATGCCCGCGAATACGCCAGCGAAACCGCCCGCATGCGCGCGTCGTCTTGAAATAAATCGATATCGGAAATGCATATGACCCGCTCGTGGATGCGTTGAACTGGCGCGGTCCGCATATGCGGGACCGCACGAATGCGGAACACAAAGTTCCGCCACGCGGCGGGCATGGCCGATGTTTCAGGAAAGATCGGATGCCGCCGCGCCGTCAGGCGCGGACGGCGAGGGGTGGACGGTCGAGCGAATCCGGAAAGAAATCCGGTGGGAAGGAAATCGCGGGGGAATAGTGCGCGCCTGAAACAGCAACAGGCTGCGAATGGGCGGGTGCCGCCGGCATCGTCGCGCAAGCAGCGTGACATTGCCCACAGTCGGCATGCTGCGCACTGGGTATTTCACTTGGCGATTTCTGGTCGCCCGTCAATTCCACCGCATCCTTCAGATGCTGGTGCTGATGATGCCCCGCATGCCTTGCCGCGACGCCCTGCTCATGCCCCGGCAATAGGCGGACGCCGCCGCAAATGAAAACTGCAGTGGCAGCACCAGCATCAGCAGGAAGGCGAAAAAGCGTTTCATGGCGCGCACGATTGTATCAGCAGGAAGACATAAAAAATGATCCATGTCAAAGCCGATTGTGCCAGATAGGTCCGATGGGCCGCAACAACTCAATTTCCTGGCGACGGCCAAATCGAACTCGCGACAATCGCCCGCCACCATGCGCCACTCACATACGCGGTCATGCATGGTTGGCGCCCCGCAACAAGCGCAGGCCATTGGCGACCACGATGAGGCTCGCACCGGCATCGGCAAACACCGCCATCCACAGCGTGCCGTGTCCGGCCAGTGTCAGGACAAGAACGACCGCCTTGATACCCAAAGCGAGCGCGATATTTTGCCAAAGCACTCGCGATGTGCACCGCGACAGCCGGATGAACTCCGGCAACTTGCGCAGGTCATCCTGCATCAGCGCCACATCGGCGGTTTCGATGGCGGTGTCGGTGCCGACCGCGCCCATCGCGAAACCGATACTAGAGCGCGCCAGTGCCGGCGCATCGTTGACGCCATCACCCACCATGCCGACCGGCCCGCGTTCCAGCAAGGCGGTGATCGCCGCCAGTTTGTCGTCGGGCAGCAGCTCGCCGCGCGCGTCCTCGATACCCACTTGCCGGGCCACCGCCGCCGCGGTCTTGACGTTGTCGCCGGTGAGCATGACGGTCTGCACGCCCAACGCCTTCAGTTCGGCGATGGCGACCTTGCTGGATTCGCGAATCGTATCCGCCACGCCGAATACTGCGAGCGCTTCGTGTTCGTTGGTCAGGACGACGGCCGTGCGTGCGTCCATCTCCAGCCGGTCCAGGGCGACCTCGACGGCCGGCGAGCATCGTTCAATGTCCTCGATCAGGCGGTGGTTGCCCAGATGGTATTCGACGCCGGCAATGGTTCCCTTTACGCCGCGTCCGGGCATCGCCGCGAAATTCTCCACGACCGCAAGCGTGCCGGCGTACCCGGCGACGATGGCGGTTGCGACGGGATGCTGCGACTGCGCGTCGAGGCTGGCGGCAATCCGCAGCGCCTCGTCGGCCGTGATACTGTTCATGGGCAGCACATCGGTGAGTGCGGGCTTGCCGTGGGTGATGGTGCCGGTCTTGTCGAGCGCGATCGACTTCAAATTGCGACCGCCCTCAAGATAGGCGCCACCTTTGATCAGTATTCCCCGCCGCGCCGCTCGCGCCATTCCGCTGACGATGGTCACCGGGGTCGAGATCACCAGCGCGCACGGGCAGGCGATGACCAGCAACACCAGCGCGCGATAAATCCAGGTGTACCAGTCCATGCCGAATGCCAGCGGCGGCACAAGCGCCACCAGCAGCGCAAAGACGAAAACCGTCGGCGTATACACACTCGCAAATTTATCGACGAACCGCTGCGTCGGTGCCCGCTGGGATTGTGCGGCCTGGATGGAGCGGGCGATGCGATCGAGCGTGGTCTCGCCCTTGGCAGCGGTCACCTGATACTCTAGTACACCATGGACATTTAGCGTGCCGGCAAACAGCTGGTCACCCGCGCCCTTGGTAACCGGCATGCTTTCGCCGGTAATGGGCGCTTGGTTGACATCCGAGTTCCCGGACACGACCACGCCATCCAGCGCGATGCGTTCGCCCGGCCGTGCACGCACAATCTGCCCGATCGCGATCTGTTTCGCCGGCTGCTCGCCCCACGTACCATCCGGCATTTGCGCAAAGGCAGTCTCGGGCGCATGCGCGATCAGGCCGCGAATTGCATTGCGGGCGCGATCGAGGCTCACAGCCTCGATCATCTCGGCCACGCCGAACAGCCAGATCACCACGGCCGCCTCCGGCCACTGTCCAATGGCCACTGCGCCAAACACGGCCACCGACATCAACAGGTTGATGTTGAGCGTAAACGTACTGAGCGCGATCCAGCCCTTTTTCAATGTCTCCAGACCGCCCGTGAAAATGGCAATAAGCGCCAGAACGCCTACCGCAAGCGAAGTTTCGTTTCCGGTTGCATAGGCGACGACTTCGGAACCGATGGCGGCGACTCCGGCAATCGCCATCAACATCCATTGACGTCGTGAGATGTCGCCGGACCCATGTTCGTCAATGGCGCCAGCCGTTGTGTCCATTTCACACCGTGCGACAGTGGGACGCCAGCCATACCGATGCCCGTGAGCGTGGCGTCAATCGAACCGGAATCAGTCAGATTGTGATTGATGGTCAGTACGCGATTGATGAGATCAAATTCCAGGCCCACTACTCCCGGCAGGCCATTGATTGCCTTGCGGATCAGGGTTTCCTCGGCCGGGCAGTCCATTTTCTGGATTTTTAGCCGCAGCGTTTTCGACCCGGCAGGCAAAGGCAATGGCGCTTTTGCCTGTGAATCAGGTTGTGGTGCGCAGCAAGCGGAATCAGGGCATTCGGCGCTCATTGAGATTCTCTGGAGTTGTGCATATGATGCATTTGACACCTGGAGCCACCCCGGTCAAGCGCTAATTTACGGGCTCAAAAAAATGAAAATCGGAGAAGTCGCCAAATTGACCAATACGCCCGTCGACACGATTCGTTTTTACGAACGCGAAGGGCTGATAGCGGCACCCGACAGGCGGGAAAACGGTTATCGCACCTATGGTCAAAGCGAACTGGAGCGCCTGTCTTTCATTCGCCATTGCCGGGCACTAGATATGCCACTCGCAGAGATACGCTTGCTGGTCGATTTCACTATGCGACCGAGACAAGACTGCAAAGATGTCGACGCCATCGTTGAAGAACAACTCAAACGGGTTAAGGCCCGATTGAAATCCATGCGCGCGCTCGAGAAGCAGCTTGAAGTCTTGCGCGCTCGCTGCGACTCCCACCATTCGACCGCTGAGTGCGGCATTCTGCAAGAATTGGTCGCCGCAGCGCATGGAGAAGCCTGTGCATGTCATCCCAACGAAGAGTCATCTCCAGCCAATCGAAAGTTGAGAAAGTGACGGTTCAAAAAATCGTCGGGCACCCCGTTCCCAGAAGCCAAGACGACTGGTAAGCGAATGCTCGCTTATCGGCGCAAGAATGGTCTCAATTTCAACGAAGCAGTCACCTTAATCAGTCCGCCCGGAGTACCACCGGCCGCGTTACTCGCCATGGCGCTATTGAGGGCATCGTCCATGGGTAGCGAAAAGGATACGAAACCTATTTCGCGCCGTAACCCATACGCTCGAAGCCCAAACTCTCGGGCATCCTGTTGCGCTTACTGGTGCTAAATATCCATGCACCTATTGGATCAAAACGCCCGCGCTTGGCTGGGTCCTCAGCCATGCACACTACTGGGTAATTCTCGCCGCACAGCAACTGCAGTGGCTTCCTCCGCATTTTTGTCGCGGTGGCCAAACACATCACGGTACGCACAGTATAAAAACGCCGCAAACACCGCCAGGACGAAGGGAAGCACGACGCCGCCCGTCAACATCGCGACACCGTCCGCGACCAGGAAAATCAGCGTGATTTTCACGAACAAGAAAAAGTGAACGGGCTGGATGATCCACGGCAGCGTGATCTTCACGGCACTCGCAAAGCCGTGTTCCCCGAATAGCACCAGCGGAATGAGGAACCAGGCGTCGATAAACGCCAGCGACAACAGGAACGTCAGGAACTCGCCGTGGTACATGATGACGTGTCGCATGAGCTCCGTCATCGTGCCCCATTTGATCTCGGAACGAGTGAAGATAACGATGCTGATGGCCCACAAAAGCAGGGGAAGCCAAAGCAGCACAAAGCGCGATGCCACCAGCGGCTTCCGGCCTCGTTTGATATCAAGGTGTGAGTGATCGACCAGGTACGCGACAATGACGAGCCCCACCATCGTCGCCGTAAATACAAAACTCGGCAGAAAAGGATACGGCTTCACCACATACCAAAGCAGCGCACCGGCCAGCATGACGAGCATCCACAACCATGCATGGCGCGTGGCAAGACTGATCGACTTGTGCGTCGCCTCACAAGCAGGCAAGACAGTAGCGCTCAGCGGGCACAGCGATTGCACGACGATTCGCACGGCAATCGACCATGGCGCGACAAGCTTTATCAAGAAAAATTACGATACCCCGACAATGCTCAAAGCAGTCGATGCCATTTTGAGTGGGTTGGATTTCGTACCGACCAAAGTTCTATATAGTGCGCCGGAGCTGTCTAAATTGGGTCAGCTCAATGAACGTGAAGTTAATCTCCTATCGCTTATTGCACGAGGCAAGCTCCACAAAGAGATCGGTAACGTAACCGGCATGAAGGAGGTATCCGTGAGGGATAGTGCTAGTCTTACTGTGTTAATAAAAAGTCACTTCGTTTCCCACGGCAAGGACATCGCGGAAGTCGTGCGATCAGCGCGGCGGCGAGTTCGAGGCGTAGTGTCGTGATCGAATCCGGCACGTGGCACTGGCACCGGAGGGGAGCCGCGCGGCCGGAAGTCTTTGGGTACGGCAGGGATCTCGCCCAGGAACGGATGTTGCACAGTTTTTTTTGGATGCGCGAGGCGCTCGGCAAGAAGGTAGCCGTATGCCGCGATACAGAGCGTGGCATGGTGATGGAACCCGCGCCAACCGCGCCCTTCATAATGGTCGAGCCCGAACTCTTGCTTGAGTTCTTGATAATCGCGCTCGATGCGCCACCGCAGTTTCGCCACCCGCACCAGTTCCTGGGTCGAGGTGCGCGCCGGCAGCGTGGACAGAAAGTACTTGATCGGCTCCGCGTCGCCCTTGGGCCATTCAATGAGCAGCCATTCTTCCGCGCGCAGTTCGCTGCGCCAATGGTCGCGGTAAGCACCGCGCACGCGCACCGCGGCAAAGCGCGATGTCAACGCCTGATTCGTGCCTTCCCGCCAAGTGACCTTCTTCCATTGGCGTGGAGTAAGCGCCTTGGCCAGTGCTTTGACCGAAACCGGTTGGTGCAGCGCGTCGCGCCGCAGCAACTTTGGCTTGCGCCCTTGACCGGACCAGCGGGCGGGCGGCAAAGGGGCGCTACCTTCAGGCCACAAGCTGACGGCCTTGGTAATGCCAACGACATAGGGCAATTTGCGGGCGCTGAGCTGATCCCGAAAGGCGGTGTCGATGCCGTAGCCGGCATCCGCGACGACGGTCACCGGCGAGGCCCCCGTCCGCAGCGCTTCATCGATCAAGCGCAGTGCAATCGCAGGCTTGGTCGCGAACGCGATCTCGACAGGCACTTTACCCTGCTTGCGCCGCTTAACGTCCACGCTCCAGTTCTTCGGCAGGTACAACTGATAACCCACCGGTATGCTGTAGCGTTCGTTGGCCAACGACAAGCTGACGGCCACCTGGCAGTTATCCTGCTTGCCCAACGGGCCGCAATATTGTCGCGCCACCCCCACCGAGTGGGTGCCCTTCTTGGGAAAGCCGGTGTCGTCAATGATGAGTACCTCGGGAGCGCCGAACCGCTTGCCCGCCGCACCAAGCACGTGACTACGCACCGCCCCCAACACTGCCGCATCCGACCATGCCGCATCCGCCACGAAATGATGCAGCCGTTGGTGGGTCGAGCGCACGGCCATCGGCGCTACCCGCGCCGCCATGGGCTCGACGCTCTTGCGTTCGCCGGGCAGCATCAGCCCGGCGCAGTAGCCGCGAAACGGTTCCACCCGATCCGCATGCCCAAGCTGACCCGCAATCATCGACACGTACTCCTCGAACCTTTCCATTTTCGCGTCCATCTTCGCCTTGACAGGTTGGTTAAAGATGCGCGCATAATAGCTTGTTTTTTATAACACAGTAAGATTAGAAGGTTATACAAGAAGTTAGAAGTGCGAAATCGTGGCGAAGCGGCTAGGATCTTTTTGGGCTGCAGTGCCGGCGAACGCGGTGACTGCGGATAACTAGTCTGGTAAATATATATGTTGCCTTGATCTGATTGCGTTTTTTCGCTTGAAGGCTATTGTGGCGCTGTTCGAGCGACTCCGCTCACTCTTTAGATGCTGCGGCTATCTTTCGGGACTCGTTATCAATGAGGCGGAGGACATGCCGTGTCCATCCATATTGGCTTTTCGTTGCCACAAGTTGGGTTGGGCCAAACAGTTGGTCGGTTTCGGTGTGCGGTAGATCGAACGATGGTCCCAAAAACGTGAGATCAGGGGCTTCGTACACCCGCCCAATCGGAAAAATAAGGCAATGAAAAACACGCTTATTCGCGAATTCAATGCGGGATATCGAGGTGGCTGGGCAACATTGTTGCCGAAATTATTGACCTGCTCCTACATTGGTTCAGCGCAATCCCATGTAATCGCAACACATTACACCACGTCAAAATTCAGCATCATGCCGTCGTCCTCGTGTTCGAGGTTGTGGCAATGAAGAACGTAATTGCCGGCAACGGCGAAACGCAGCACGATCTCGACCGTTTCCATGGGGCGCACCAGCACCGTGTCCTTCCAGCCGAGGTCGGTCGGCAAGCGGTTGCCGGCCACGCCATCGCGCGACACCACCTGAAATTGCGTGCCATGCACGTGCATCGGGTGCGGCTCACCGCCGCGGTTTACAAGTGCCAGCGCTCCAGATCGCCGCGCCGGGCGACGAAATCGATGCGCGCTATCGCAGACCAAGACCATTGATGCGATGCAGGCCGCCGCTCATGCCACCCATTTCGGTCAGTTCGAATGTGCGACGTTATTGCCGCCGCCGGATCGGGCCGGACGATGTCGGAAAGACATTCAGGATCGTGCCGCACTGGCGGCGCGGCGGTTGAGACAACGAAGGTCATTACGTCGAAGGCGCTGCCTTGCGGTGGCGCCGTACCCATCATGCCTCCGCCCATCATGCCGCCCGATAGCGCGAACGCCGCACTGACGAACCGGATCGATTTTCCGGCATCGCCGCGCAGGTCCAGCAATATCTCCGCGCGTTCGCCCGGCGCGAGCAGCAGGCTGGTCACCACGACAGGTGCTGGCATTAAGCCGCCGTCGGTACCAATCAACCTAAAATTGCGGCTGTCAGCCAGCGCCGGATTCAGGACGCACTTGGACGCATTCTGAGTAGCGCCAAGCGGTTGATCGGGGCCTAACTGGCTGAAATCGACTGGACAGCCGGTTTGAATGGAATGGTTATTGCCGACGAAAGCCGGTCATGAAATCGATGGCGGCTGGCATTATTTAAAGCAGTTCACGCGCCATTGTTCAAGCGCTTGTCGCGAGCACGCAGAGTAATCGTCAGCGCACACTGGTCGGCAGTCTGCGCGCGGCGTAAGTTGCCGTCTGGATGATCAAGATTCCCGCGAGTCCGGAAGACGACTGGCGCGCCAGTCCCAGGGATGGGTTGTTACCAATAGGTTCGGACGCTCTGGTTGACTGGGAAGGTGTAGCGAGTGGGTGGGGCGGAAAGACCACTGTTAGGTGAGATGGCTTACTTGTGCCAGACAACTTGTGCCATGAATGTTGGTGGTTTAAGTAAACCTTGGGTTCTGAAGGTGAGGTCGAGCGTGGCCGCCGCGCGCGAGACGGATCAAAAAGCGAAGGCCATTGGTCATTGGCCAGCAGTGTGTGGAAGTGCTGCCTTTAGGAGATCTAGCTCTGGGCGGGCTGAATTGTTTTGGATATTGTGAGTCAGGAAGCCTGAGGCTGTTGCGCCCGAGGTGCCAGTTGATTGCGCGCTGCTACCGGTAATGGCCCCGCGTTGTTGTGCCGCCGCCGCCGCTGCCGAAACCGGTTAGCCCAACAGGCCGAGCGTGGCCAATCCGGTCAGCTTGCGCGGCGTTCTTCATCAATGGGCAGATCTCATTCATTCCTCGATTTATTTGAAGACGCGCGCACGCTTGATTCCGTGATCGGCGAAGCGCCAGACGATTGGGTAAAACACTCAGTTCTTCCTGCGCAAAACGCAAAGTTCGCGGGACGCGTGACTGACCAGGAGGGCGATATTGGAATGGATCCCGCCTTTCTTCTTTGTTGGGCCGAGAGAAATCTGTCACCGATAGGTAATGCCACCACATCGCTATAAGGTCGCTTCCGCCGCGCTGGATATTCTCGCGAAACTCTCCTCCTTGCGCATTCGGGATCGCGTCGGATGCCATCGAATCGCGCCTGTGCGTATCTTGACCACCAGCTTGAAGCGTTCCCCCTCTCAGGCATTTTGGGATGATCGGCGGAGATCGTGCAATGATGGAGCCTATGGTTTCGTCGCTCCCGTCTCGCGCGGCATGACGGCGCTCACGCCGCGAGGAACCACAAGCCAATCTGCCCGCGCCATCCGACATGCGCCCGATGTTGATGTTTGCCGCCAGGGCTCCAAGGCACCTTCCGCCATCGACCGGCGACCTGGTTCTTCACGAACCTCGACGAACCGGCACGCGCCGGAACGGGTGTGGATTCGTCATGTGCCGGCAAGTCGATGACGACGATTTTTAACGGACTGTGCCATGAAACGCGCACGGCACGCCTCGCCCAGCTGAAGTAGAACAGCGCCCCGCCGCGCACACAGTAGTGCGGCGACGCTGCGGTGTTGATCGACGCTCCGCTACGGGGTCAATCAGCTCAAACTGCGTCGCGTCGTTGGGTCGCATGATGTTATCTCCATGGTTTCCGTGCCCCAAATGCCAGGGCATCAAATGTTGCCATTGGAGCCGTTAGCCTTTGCATCAGTCCGCCATGTCCGCGATCGTCAGGGCTGACATGTTTGCGGCGGAATTGACGAATCCGGTCATCGCTGTCGCGGTGCCACCTGGTGCCGGCATTTGCCTGCATCTAAGCTTGTCCCCATCATCCCGCCCATCGACACGCAATCTGCGCGTGGTCCCTTTTGCCGTCCATGACGCCATCGAACGCGTCGTTCTCATCGCCGTGCAGAGAGACGGAGGAGACCGACACATTGAATGACTTGGCGTATTGCGACATGGCGGCCAGCGCCATGCCATAGTTGCGCTGATCCGCTGGCTCGCACCGGCACAGAAACCGATACCGCCCGGGATTCATGGGCCCGGTGGCAGGATATCGTTGACCAGGAAGTAGTTGCCCATGGCCATGTTCGCCGCGACGATGTTGGCGTCCGTCATACCCGCCGCTCACTGCCCAGCGCCCGGCCCTGCGCCATGGCCGTGGGAGCGGAGTGATCCAGATACCGGTCACATTCGCCCCGCTGGGCTACGGTCGGCAGCAGGCGCTCAGCAATTGCGTTTGCCGCCATCATCCTTGATTGTCCGGGTTGCCGCATCGATGTAACGCTTGCGCCGCTCATCTGCGGCATCACGGGGCCGGTGTAGGTGCCCAGCGAAAGGGCGAAGTTGCCTCGGCTATCGGTGGTGACGCTGGCGATCTGCGCGCCCATCGCGCCATTGTTGATCGCGAGGGCCCGACACGGTTGCATCGCCCTACGGGTCCGTTGAACACGGTTCCACTCACCGTCGCATTGCTGCGGTGGCGCCACTGAGGATCTGGACGCCCGACCCATCCAGCCTTGTTCCGCAGGCGCGGCCGTCATGATGCCGGATCGGTTTTTGCGCCGGAGTTCATGAAGGCATTCCATGGCGGCACCCATCCCGTCGTTCCCCGTTTGACGGCATCATCCACCCGCCATGCCGCCGACGCCACCCATTTGCACGGGTGCCGCCGGCCTTGCCATCCATCATTCCGTCCGAGGCATCAATTCATTAGTGCGGTGACCATGGCCGAGGTGGAATCGGGACAAGGGTCTGCGGCTTCGACATCGCCCCAGCGTCACTACCGTAGCCCTGGCATCCCGGCCTACGCGGCGCCCGAACCCGCCACCGAGGTATTGATCGGTGGAACGTGCAGGATGTCGTTCACCGAGAAATAGTTACCCATGGCGGTATTCGCCGTTGCAATAATCGCGTCCGTCACGCCGCCCGCCATCGCGGTGCGCCAGCGTTTGCGCCATGGCGGTGACCCGGCGTCACCGGATACCAGTGCTGTTTGCAAACCAGCATGAACCGGCAGCATGATGGCGGTCATCACTTCGTTACCTGATGCCATGGCCATCGTTGCGCCCGTGGCTTCCGTCCACCGTAGCTTCCGCCGCTCACACCGTAACATGACGGCGCCGGCGTGTACCGATGAACATGGTGAAGTTGCCATTGGCGCCGGTCGTTGCCGCGCCACCGGGGTGCGCTTCCAGTTGACCGTTGCTGATTTTGGCAAAGCCAGCCATCGTGCCATTACGCCCACCAGGGGCTTTGGTGACCATGCCGCTGATGAGCCGTGCCACCGGAACCGACGCCAGCGGTGGCGCTATCCCCGCCGCCTCCGCCACAGGCGGCCGCCAGCAACAACGTCACGACCATCGCGATGATGATTCGGATTTGCGCAAAGGAATAAGTGGACATTTGAGGCTCCTCAGGAATTCAAAGACGGCGAACTGAACTAGGTTCGAGATTAGGACCGTGATAATAAGACATGCGGATTGGATGCGTTGATTCGGCGTCGGACTGGCCCCCCCGGTATCGATCACTCAGCGCGACGGTGGCGTCTTTTGACGACAATTTCTACCTGGCCAAAGTGCCTGACCAGATTTGACGGGCCAATTTGTTCAGGCGACAACTGATTCCGGGCGCAGGTTATCGGCAAACACGCTCTGCTCCTCGAGCATCGGGGGTACCGCTGTCCGTCGAGAAGTACCGCTGCGGCAAGATGATCGCCGACGTTATCGGAAGAACAACCGCAACAATTCAGCGGGTCCCTGGCAGGCCAAAAAGGGCCGCTCAGGACACGGCCGACTTTGTCGTTTTCCCCATTCGCGGCTGGCCTCGCGCGCGTTGCGCACGCCAAGGCATAATCAATTCCTGCAACAACGTGCGGTGGACGTCATTCGATACGAGACCGCCAGTGCCTCAAACGAGCCGGGCCACCGGCGCGATCCAGCACCCGTGGCCGCCCTTTCTTGTCGCAATATTCCGGATCATTCGCCCAACGGGTGGAGACACCCTTGGCCGCGCCGAGGGTTTCAGCCGGGGCGGAGGCTAGCGACCGAGCGCCACTCGCGTACATCTTGCGGTGAATGCCCGCCAAGGTACTTGATGCGATCAGCTTCGACCCCGCGCCGAACTCTTCGAGAAGGCCGGTTGCTGACTCCCGAAACGTCGTCTTGAGGCGTTGGCGAGAAGCGGGGATAGGTCACCCCCTCACGCAACATCAACTCGACCACGGCGCGATACCACGCAATGCAGCAGCAAGAGAAAGATCGCACGCGATTCGGACCACGATCTATAAGCGATTCGACTTTTGAAATGGGAATATATCCCATTTTTGGGGGATTTGCAAGCGCATGCCCCAAATATTTCACCAATTAGCGACGGTTAGCATTCCGATACTCCCGCTTAAGGCGCCATTGCTTGACCAGCGCGTAAATTGCGGGAATCACAGCGAGCGTGAGCACGGCTCAAAGAAGTCAGTGCCGCCTCACCCATGGGCGCCGCGATAGGCTCATTACTTCCGAACCAGCACCCGTTCCCCACACGATTGGCGGAGGCCTGCGCCATGATTGCCACCACCGGTCATCGGGCCACCACCCCACCACCCAAAAAAAAAAAATATTCGGTCGCACGCGCTCGATGGCGCCCTCCATGACGGCTTCGTAGAGGTTAGTGACACTCATCGTGCGCCCGGCGACGCCGGCTTTTTCCTTGACTGCCTCCCAAAGCGGCGATCGAGGTAAATCAGCACAAACCACGGTGTCCGCCGCCACCCCCAGGAGTGCAATAAAGCCGACCGCACTGCTACTGAGAGGTTGTAGTTCAAAACCCACATCAACCACTACACACCCCCGCCCGATCAGCGCAAAGGGTACCGAAAGCATCACAATCAGCGTTTCTGTTATGCGCTTGAAGTTGAGATAGAGCAGCAGAAAGATCGATAACAGCGTCACCGGAATGACGATTCACCGTCCCGATGGCCCGGTCCATGCAATCGAACTACCACCGGTGACGTAATAGCCAGGACGGAATTTGATCTTGCTCCGCCACCGCCTCGCGTCGGCGTCGGCGACGCGCCGCCGATGTCGCGGTGGCGGATGTCCACGTAGATGTAGGCGGACAGCAACGCATTCTCGGTCGGATACCGGCGCCCCTTGGCGACAACAACTTTGAACAAGTGTCCCAAGGGGATCATGGCGCCATCCATCGTCGGTACTCAGCACCTCGCGGGGCAATCTGCTGCAGGATCGGCGCGCAGCTGCGCGCGGATAGCGGATGGTCACGCCGAATCGCTCGCGACCTTCGATCGTGGTGGTCACTCATTTCACCCCCCAGTGCTGTGCCAATACGCCTTGCAGGTCGTCCACGGCAAGCCCATAGCGGGGCAAGTTGTTCACGGTCCGGTTTGATGCTGAGATAGAAGCCGCCAGTGATGCGGTCTGCGCAAAGGCGCTGGTGGTGCGAGAACAGCCCTTCTACCACGGCCTCGATTTCTTGGCCAGCTTCTCCATTTCAGCGAGGTCCTTGCCGAAGACTCGATACCGATCGGCGTGCGAATACCCGTTGACACGCATATCCGATGCGGGCCTTTATCGGCATGGTCCACGCATTCCGCGACACCGGGGAATTGCAGCGCCTTAGTCGAGCTCCGCAATCAGCTTGTCGGTGGTCAAGCGCGTGTCGCCACTCGGATTCCGGGCTGAGGTTGACCACCGTTTCAAAACATCTCGGTTGGTGCCGGATCCGTTGCCGTGTTGGCACGACCGGCCTTGCCGTAGACGGATGTCACTTCCGGAAAGCTCTTGATGATTTTGTTCTGGGTCTGCATCAGTTCCGCAGCCTTGGTGATCGACATACCCGGCAGCGGAGGCTGGCATGCAGAGACGTGATCCGCGTTGAGCGTCGGCATGAACTCGGGACCGGCTTGGAGGCAGGGGTAGATCTGACACGCCACAAAACCACCAAGGCGGCGATGATGGTCATTTTCTTCCAGCGCATCACTCCGGCAAGATCGGTCGATAGACCCAGATCAGAAAGCGATTAACCGGATTCCCGCTGCCGGCGCGATCTTGCCGCGGATGACATCATCATCAGCACCGGCACCAAGGTTACCGAGAGGATGGCTGCACCGGCCATGGAAAAGGTCTTCGTGTATGCGAGTGGCGAAAACAGCCTTCCTTCGGACCCCGGAGGCTAGACCGGCAGGAATCAGACGGTGATAATGAGCAGCGAAAAACAACGCGCTTCGGCCCGACTTCTTTGCACGCCACAAGCATGGCGGTAACACGATCGCTGTCAGAATGCCCGCTCGGGCAAGCGTTCCAGATGCTTGTGGGCGTTTTCAATGCATGACGATGGCCGCGCCGATCATGGCGCCGATAGCGATGGCAATGCCACCAAGGCTCATGATTGGAGTTCGATGCCGAGCAGGCGCATGGCGATGAAGGAGATGAGTATGCCCGGGCAACATCAGGATAGCGACCAAGGCGCTACGCACATGCAGCAGGAACACAAAGCTAACCAATGCGACGATGACCGATTCTTCCAGCAGTGAGCTGGCAAGAATGTGTCGATGGCACGGTGAATGACGTTCAGGCGGTCACAGACCGTCTAAACGGTCACTCCATCGGGAAGACCGGGACTAATTCTGGCGATCTTGGCTTTCAGGTTGTGGATGACTTCAGGCATTCTGACGACAGCGTGCCATGGCAATACCCACACGACTTCCCTTCACCATTGAGTTTCGGTCCGGGCTGCGCCCCTCGTCCGGCGCGTGGTCCACCCGCGTTGCCGGCGCGAATCAGCACAGGGGCGCCTTTGTCACCCGACAACCAGCAATTCGATGTGGCCCTGCCGCGTAGATAGCCTTCGCCGCGCACCATGCTCCTGTCTCGGCCATCTCCACAACCCGGGCGCCGACATCGATTGGAATCGCGGATGACCTGAGCGACCTTCATCAAGGGGATGTTGCTGGCCCGCAACTTCTACCGGGTCGGACGGTAACCCCCAATGATAGTTTGGAAACAGCCGCCGATGGAGGCCACCTCCGGCGACACCGTGCGCCTTGGTCAGCTGGTAACGTACGTACCAGTCCTGGATGGGTACGCAGTTCTGCTAGCGTCTGGTCCCTTGCCAGCAGCGCGTACCGGCAGACCCAGCCAACGCTGGTGGCGTCCGGCCCGAGCGAGGGCGTAACCCCTTGGGCAGGCGGCTCGACGCAAGATCCATATTCCAGCACACGCGAGCGTGCCCAGTAGATGCTCGGTACCTCGTCCGCGAAGATGATGTAGACCGAAAGACTGCCGAAGAACGAGAAATCCCCGAACCACCTCGGATTTCTGCTTGGGAGAGCTTGGACGTGGTCATGGGGATGAGGTGACTTGATCTTCTACCACGCGTAGCCTGACCGGGGTACTCAGTGTAGACGATGACCTGCACGTCGGAGAGGTCGGGCAATGCGTCAGCCGGGAAGATAGGTGTTCTCGCAGGCCGGCAAATACCGCCGAGGGGTGACGAACAGGGTGGCGAGCAGAACCTGAAAGCGATTCTTGCCCGACTAGTCGATGATGTTGGGTAGCGGTGCTCTCCCGTCGGCCACCGAGCAGCGTGCGTAACTGCCGCGACCGGGCGCCGGACTCCTCGGCGGACGCCACCGGTTTGACCGCTGTAACGTTGACCCATTCGCCGGGCTGACGTTCGACAAACTCAAAGCCAACTTTTAGCGCCCTCGCCTAGTGGTCTTCTCGCAGCGCCGCGTTTGGCAACTTGAACTCCATGGTCATGGCTGGCCATTTGAGACTTTCCACCGGTCCGTGCGGCGGATGCTCACCAAGTGCGGCCCCCGCATCAATGCTTCCACGGAATCTCTTCTGCCCGGTGGCCTGCTTGCCCATTGGTTCCGGTTTCCGTTGCCTGCGCCGACGCTGTCTTGCCGTCCACTGTGCGCGGCGTGGCCGGTCGCCTATCGCCGCCTTCAATTAACTCCGGCATCGATCAGAAAATTGGCCACGATCACCTGCCGGGTTTCGCTATATCCTTCCACGCCGCTAGGACCTCGACACAGTCATCGCCGTGCGCCGAGGTTGACCTCTCGCGGCTCATAGCGGCCTTCAACTCCTGGACGAGGACGATCTGACGAGTACCACTACCAATCACCGCCGTGACCGGCAAGGTGACTACGCGCCACTAGCCCGACTCTTAACTCAAGGCGGGCGATCATCCCGGGCTTGAGCATTGTGCCTTGGGTTGGATAATTCAAATCCGAACCGGTACCGTGCGGGTCTCGAAGTTTAGGATCGGATAGACATAGGTCAATGTTGCCTTCGGGAATAGCTTATCGGGATGAGGCTAATTTTGACCTTTGGCCTTGGCACCTGACGTCACCAGTGCGATGTCGCGCTCGAAAAAGTCTGCAATGACCCAAACACGGGAGAGATCCAAGATCTGGTATAACGCGCTCACCGGCATGAAACGCATGCCTTGCACGGCTTTCTTC